>NZ_DKJF01000075.1:0-117022 GCF_002454615.1 Pseudomonas sp. UBA6699 | reverse complement strand
CATCTGGCACAGGGGTTACTGGCCCGAAACAAACGTAGGAGCGAGCTCAGCTCGCGATGCGCCGCGCGGGCGGCGCTCGCTCTAATAGGCGCTGCATACCTTGTGGCAAACACCTGTCTGCCCTGATGCGATCCCTGTGGGAGCTGGCTTGCCGGCGATCACCGGCGTAGCCGGTGCAATACACCGCGTCGCCTGCTTCGCGGGCTTGCCCGCTCGCGCTGGCTTTGAGTTCACGCAATACCTGTAGGCCGGTACAGGTTATTACAGAACCACAGTCCGGTTGGCGTTGAGGAACACCCGCCGCTCGATGTGATAGCCCACCGCCCGCGCCAGGGTCAGGCATTCGATGTCGCGGCCCTTGGCGATCAGGTCTTCCGGGTAATGGCTGTGGTCCACCACCTCGACGCCCTGGGCAATGATCGGCCCTTCGTCGAGGTCGTTGTTGATGTAGTGCGCCGTGGCACCGACCATTTTCACGCCCTTGTTGTAAGCCTGGTGATAAGGCTTGGCGCCCTTGAACCCGGGCAGCAACGAGTGGTGGATGTTGATCGCCCAGCCGTCCAGGCGCCGGCACAGCTCAGGCGACAGCACTTGCATGTAGCGCGCAAGAATCACCAGCTCGGCACCGGTTTCCTCGATGACCTGCAACACCTTGCGCTCTTGCCCAGGCTTGTCCTTGGGGTCGAGGGCAAAGTGGTAGTACGGGATCTTGTGCCAATGCGCCAAGGGTTCGAGGTCAGGGTGGTTGGACACCACCGCGACCACGTCCATGCCCAGTTGGCCAATGCGCTGGCGATACAGCAGGTCGTTCAGGCAGTGGTCGGCTTTGGACACCATGATCACCACTTTGGGGCGGTGATTCGGGGCGGTCAGCTCGAACACCATGCCGAACGCTTCGCCGCGTTCGGCAAGGCCGGCGCGAAAGCCGGCTTCATCGAAATCGTCCGGCTGGCGAAACTCCACGCGAATGAAGAAGCGCCCCGACTGCCGGTCGTCGAAGGAGTGGTGCTCCGTCACGTAGCAGCGCTGCTCGAAGAGGTAACGCGTCACCACGTCGACGGTGCCGAGCATGCTCGGGCAGTCGGCGGTGAGAATCCAGGTATCCGGTGCCCGACTCATGTTCTGCGCTCCTTAAGCCTCGATGCTCAGGCCGTACTCGGCCGAAGCGTCCTGCAGCCACAGCCACCAGTAGTCGGCGAAGCTGCGGCGAATCACCAGTTCCCAGGTGTCTTCGGCAGTACGGCGGATCACCAGTTGCGACTTGGCGAACACGGTACCGACGGCCTTGCCCACCGGGAAGTTGTTCGGGTGAACATCATAGCTGGTGGACTTCATCAGCACTTCACGGACATGGGGGCCGCGCAGTTCCAGCAGGCTTTGCCCGCCGCTCACATTGACCACCTGAATGTGCTGGCCTTCGAGGGCTGCACGCAGCTTTTGCTCGACCGCCAGTTCCTGGCCGCCAGGCACGATCAGCAGCCACTCATCGGGGCCAACCCATTGCAGCGACGTGTCGCCGTTGGCCACCACGGTCAGGGCTACAGGCAACTCCAGGCCCAGGGCCTTGTGTACACCCGCGGCGAATTCCGGGTCATGGCCATCGCCGCGCAGGGTCAGGTGGCCGAGAAACTTCTTTTCGCGCAGGGTTACGCCTGCGTTCTTGCGGCCTTTGCCAACCAGGCTGGCCAGGTCGGCGTGGTGCAGTGGCGACTGGGCTTTGGCCTCGGCGCCGGGGTTTTGCTGGAAGACGTTGATAGCGCTCATTTCTTACCTGCCTTGAATTCTGGTTCGTCGATGCGACGCAGCGTTTGTGTTGGGGCTACCGGCCCTGTCGCCGGCAAGCCAGCTCCCACAGGGAACTCACCAACCTTCAAAGCTGCATCGATCCTGTGGGAGCTGGCTTGCCGGCGATTGGGCCTGGCCTGCCCCCACAGGGCCCGGAGTCAAACGTTCTGCCGCTCACCCTTCGGATCGAAGAACACCGAAGACACGATTTCCGCCTCGATCACGCTGCCATCCGCCTGCGGCGAGTAGACGCGCTCGCCCATGCGCTTGAGGCCGCCTTTGACCACGCCCATGGCGAACGAGTAGCCCAGCGAGTTGGACGCATAGCTGGAGGTCACGTGGCCAACCATGTCCATCGGGATCGGCTGCTTGGGATCGAATACCAGCTGGGCGCCTTCGGGCAGCCACTTGGTCGGGTCGATCGGCTTCAGGCCAACCAGCTGCTTGCGGTTTTCACGCACGCAGTCTTCGCGGTTCATGCCACGCAGGCCGATCCACGAGAACGGCTTGTTGCGGCCCACGCACCAGCTCATGTTCAGGTCGTCCGGGTTCATCGAGCCGTCGGTGTCCTGACCGACGATGATGAAGCCCTTCTCGGCGCGCAGAACGTGCATGGTCTCGGTGCCATACGGGGTCAGGTTGTACTTCTTGCCCGCCTCGATGATCTGTTCCAGCACGCCCATGGCGTAGTTGGCCTGCACGTTCACTTCGTACGACAGCTCGCCGGTGAACGAAATACGGAACACCCGGGCCGGTACACCGCCTACGTTGCCTTCCTTCCAGGTCATGAACGGGAAGGCTTCCTTGTCCATGTCGATGTCGGTCAGCTCGCTGAGCAGCTTGCGGCTGTTGGGGCCGGACAGGGTCATGGTGGCCCAGTGGTCGGTGACTGAAGTGAAGTACACCTTCAGCTCTGGCCATTCGGTCTGGTGGTACAGCTCCATCCACTGCAGCACGCGTGCAGCGCCGCCGGTGGTTGTGGTCATGATGAAGTGGTTGTCGCCGACGCAGGCGGTTACGCCATCGTCGAAGACCATGCCGTCTTCCTTGCACATCAGGCCGTAGCGGGCCTTGCCCACGTCGAGCTTGGTCCAGGCGTTGGTGTAGATGCGGTTCAGGAACTCACGGGCATCCGGGCCCTGGATGTCGATCTTGCCCAGGGTGGAGGCGTCCAGCAGGCCCACGCTGTCACGCACGGCCTTGCATTCGCGGGCCACGGCAGCATGGATATCTTCACCTGCCTTGGGGAAGTACCACGGACGCTTCCACTGGCCGACGTCTTCGAACTCGGCGCCGTTCTTCACGTGCCAGGCATGCAGGGCGGTGAAGCGTACGGGCTCGAACAGATGACCACAGTGGCGGCCCGCTACCGCGCCGAAGGTGACCGGCGTGTAGTTGGGGCGGAACATGGTGGTACCCATTTCCGGAATGGTAATGCCGATGGAACGCGCGGCAATGGCCAGGCCGTTGATGTTGCCCAGCTTGCCCTGGTCGGTACCAAAGCCCAGCGCGGTGTAGCGTTTGACGTGCTCGACCGACTCGAAACCTTCACGGGTGGCCAGTTCGATACCGGCGGCGGTCACGTCGTTCTGCTGGTCGACGAACTGCTTCGGCCCTTTGGTGCCCTTGTCGTGCGGTACCAGGAACAGCGCCACGGTGGCCTCTTCCTTGCGTGCAACGGTTTTCGGCAGGGTGCCAACGGTGGCCTTGAAACCGGCTTCGGTGGCCGCGCGAACGCCGCCTTCGAAACCATCGGCAATCACATCGCCCAGGGCGTAGACGCCGTTGATGCCACCCACGCATTCGCGTTTTTGCGGCGCATCGCCCGGTACGAAACCGAGGATGTCGTCACGCCATACCGGGCGACCGCCCAGGTGCGATGCCAGGTGAACGATCGGGCTGTAACCGCCCGACGAAGCGATCAGGTCGCACTCGAGGGTTTCGCCAGGGCTGGTGACCTTGTGCGCCTGCACATCGATCGCCGCCACACGGGCGCCGGTCACGTGCTTGCTGCCCTTGGCCTCGATCACGGCACTGGAGGTAAGGATGCGGATGCCTTTGGCACGCGCTTCTTCAACCAGCGAACCACGCGGGTTGTGGCGGGCATCGGCAATGGCGACCACTTGCAGGCCGGCATCGTGCCAGTCCAGCGCCGCGCGGTAGGCGTGGTCGTTGTTGGTCGACAGCACCAGCTTGCGGCCCGGGGCCACGCCGTAGCGGCGTACGTAGGTGGACACGGCACCGGCCAGCATGTTGCCCGGCACGTCGTTGTTGCCGTACACCAGCGGGCGCTCGTGGGCGCCGGCAGCCAGTACCACGCGCTTGGCGCGCACACGGTGCACGCGGTGGCGTACCTGGCCGATCGGGGCGCGGTCGCCGAGGTGGTCGGTGAGGCGCTCGTGAATGGTCAGGAAGTTATGGTCGTGGTAGCCGTTGACCGTGGCACGTGGCAGCAGGGTCACTTCCGGCAGGCCTTCCAGCTCTTTGACCACGGCGCTGACCCATTCGGCGGCAGGCTTGCCGTCCAGGGTTTCGCGGGTATCGAGCAGGCTGCCGCCGAACTCTTCCTGTTCGTCGGCCAGGATCACCCGGGCACCGCTGCGCGCGGCGGCCAGTGCTGCTGCCAGGCCAGCAGGGCCGGCACCGACGATCAGCACGTCGCAGTGCTGGTTCATGTAGTCGTAGCTGTCCGGGTCGTTCTGCAGCGGTGCACGGCCCAGGCCGGCTGCCTTGCGGATGTACTTCTCGTAAGTCATCCAGAACGATTTGGGGTACATGAAGGTTTTGTAGTAGAAGCCCGGCGGCATCATGCTGCCGCCGACCTTGCCCAGGATGCCCATGACGTCGTTGTTGACGTTCGGCCAGCCGTTGGTGCTGGTGGCGACCAGGCCTGCATACAGCGCCTGCTGGGTGGCACGCACGTTGGGGATCTGGGTGGCTTCGCTGGAGCCGATCTGCAGGATGGCGTTCGGCTCTTCGGTACCGGCGGCGATGATGCCGCGGGGGCGCGAGTACTTGAAGCTGCGGCCAACGATGTCGACGCCGTTGGCCAGCAACGCGGCGGCCAGGCTGTCACCGGCATAACCCTGGTAGGTCTTGCCGTTGAAGGTGAAGTTCAGGACCTTGCTGCGGTCGATACGGCCGCCGCTGGCGAGGCGATAGGTCTGGCTCATACTTTTTCCCCTTGGCCTTTGACGGCGGACGGTGCGCTGGCGGCTTTACCGTTGGCGGTCACTTGCGGCTTTTCGCCAATCTTGTAGGTTTCCAGAATTTCGTAGGTCACGGTGTCGCGGGTGACGTTGAAGTACTGGCGACAGCCGGCAACGTGGTCCCACAGTTCGTGGTGAATACCGCGTGGGTTGTCACGGTAGAACATGTAGGTACCCCACTCCTCGTCGGAGCACGCAGCCGGGTCCAGCGGGCGGGCGATGTGCGCCTGGCCAGAGGCGTGGAACTCTTCTTCGGAGCGCAGCTCGCCGCAGTGGGGACAGAAAATATGCAACATGACGGTGTCTCCGGTTAGTGGGCGACGGCGGCGGCGCCGTGTTCGTCGATCAGTGCGCCGTTGTAGAAGCGGTCCATGGAGAACGGCGCAGCCAGTGGGTGCATTTCGCCCTTGGCCAGGCTCGCGGCAAAGACGTTGCCCGAACCCGGGGTCGCCTTGAAGCCGCCAGTACCCCAACCGCAGTTGAAGAACATGTTCTTGACCGGGGTCTTGGTGATGATCGGGCAGGCGTCCGGCGAGGTATCGACGATGCCGCCCCACTGGCGGTTCATGCGAACGCGCGACAGGTTGGGGAACATTTCGACGATGGCTTGCAGGGTATGCTCGATCACCGGGTACGAACCGCGTTGGCCGTAACCGACCCAGCCGTCGATACCGGCACCGATCACCAGGTCGCCCTTGTCGGACTGGCTGATGTAGCCATGCACGGCGTTGGACATGATCACGCTGTCGATGATTGGCTTGATCGGCTCGGATACCAGGGCTTGCAGCGGGTGCGATTCCAGCGGCAGGCGGAAGCCGGCCAGCTTGGCCATGTGCCCCGAGTTACCGGCGGTGACCACGCCGACGCGCTTGGCGCCGATGAAGCCCTTGTTGGTTTCCACGCCGATGACGGCACCGTTTTCCTTGCGGAAACCGATCACCTCGGTCTGCTGGATCAGGTCCACACCCAGGGCGTCGGCGGCACGGGCAAAGCCCCAGGCCACGGCGTCGTGACGGGCCACGCCGCCGCGGCGCTGCACGGTGGCGCCAAGGATTGGGTAGCGGGTGTTCTTCGAGCAGTCCAGGTAGGGGATTTCGGCCGCGACCTGGGCGGTGTTCAGCAGCTCGCCATCCACGCCGTTCAGGCGGTTGGCCGATACGCGACGCTCGGAGTCACGCATGTCCTGCAGGGTGTGGCACAGGTTGTACACGCCGCGCTGGGAGAACATGACGTTGTAGTTGAGGTCCTGGGACAGGCCCTCCCACAGCTTCATGGCGTGCTCGTACAGGTGGGCCGACTCGTCCCACAGGTAGTTGGAGCGCACGATGGTGGTGTTACGGGCAGTGTTGCCACCGCCCAGGTAGCCTTTTTCGATCACGGCCACGTTGGTGATGCCGTGTTCCTTGGCCAGGTAGTAGGCCGTGGCCAGGCCATGGCCGCCACCGCCAACGATCACCACGTCGTAGACCTTTTTAGGGGTCGGCGTGCGCCACATGCGCTGCCAGTTCTCGTGGTGGCTGAGGGAGTGTTTGAAAAGGCCGAAGCCCGAATAGCGTTGCATTGTCGTTTACTCCACTCAGCGGTAAACAGGGAAATCAGCGCACAGCGCCGCGACGTTCTTCGCCACATCGGCTTCCACGTCTGCGTCACCGAGGTTGTCGAGGATGTCGCAGATCCAGCCGGCCAGGGCCACGCACTGGGTGACCTTGAAGCCGCGGGTGGTGACGGCCGGGGTGCCGATGCGCAGGCCCGAGGTCACGAACGGCGATTGCGGGTCGTTCGGCACGGCGTTCTTGTTGACGGTAATGTGCGCGCGGCCCAGGGCTGCGTCGGCATCCTTGCCGGTGAGGCCCTGACGAATCAGGCTGACCAGGAACAGGTGGTTGTCGGTACCGCCGGACACCACGTCATAGCCACGGTCGATGAACACCTGGGCCATGGCCTGGGCGTTTTCGATCACTTGTTGCTGGTAGGCCTTGAAGCCAGGTTCCAGGGCTTCCTTGAAGCACACGGCCTTGGCGGCGATCACGTGCATCAGCGGGCCGCCCTGGGCGCCCGGGAAGACCGCGGCGTTGAGCTTCTTCTCGATCTCTTCGTTGGCCTTGGCCAGGATCAGGCCACCACGCGGGCCACGCAGGGTCTTGTGGGTGGTGGTGGTGACCACATCGGCGAACGGGATCGGGTTCGGGTACAGGCCAGCGGCGACCAGGCCTGCCACGTGGGCCATGTCGACGAACAGCAGTGCACCCACTTTGTCGGCGATGGCGCGGAAGCGCGGGAAGTCCAGGGTCTTGGAGTAGGCCGAGAAACCGGCAACGATCATTTTCGGCTTGTGCTCGACGGCCAGGCGCTCGACTTCGTCGTAGTCGATCAGGCCAGTATTGGTGTCGATGCCGTATTGCACAGCGTTGTACAGTTTGCCAGAGGACGACACTTTGGCGCCGTGGGTCAGGTGGCCGCCGTGGGCCAGGCTCATGCCGAGGATGGTGTCACCAGCCTGCAGCAGGGCCAGGTAGACAGCGCCGTTGGCCGACGAGCCGGAGTGCGGCTGAACGTTGGCGTAGTCGGCGCCGAACAGTTGCTTGGCGCGCTCGATGGCCAGGGCCTCTACCTTGTCGACGTGCTCGCAGCCGCCGTAGTAGCGCTTGCCTGGGTAGCCTTCGGCGTATTTGTTGGTCAGGCCGCTGCCTTGGGCCTGCATCACGCGCTTGGAGGTGTAGTTTTCCGAGGCGATCAGCTCGATGTGGTCTTCCTGGCGCTGCTCTTCGGCATTCATCGCCGCCAGCAGTGCATCATCGTAACCCTGGATCTGGTCTTGCTTGCTGAACATCGTGTATCTCCCGGCAGCGATCGTTTTTTGTCGTGGGGCACTGCGGCCCTTTGTGGCGATGTTATGACTGGGCGGGGTAGGTCAGATGCCTGCGCACGCCTTGCAATGGCGCGTTTACGACATACGTTTTTTTGCCGTTGCTGCCGGCCCGTTCGCGGGCATGCCCGCTGCCACAGGTATGGCGGTGTTCTGAGGGCTTGAGGTAGCCCTGTGGGAGCGGGCTTGCCCGCGAAGCGGCCAGCACAGGCAACCCAGCAACCGACTGTTGCACAGCTTGTATAGGCAACCGCCGAATCGATGGTTTAGAGTGCTGATCTGCGTCGTTCACAGGACAGTAGTGTCATGACAGACAAGAGCCAACAATTCGCCAGCGACAACTATTCCGGCATCTGCCCCGAAGCCTGGGCGGCGATGGAGAAGGCCAACCACGGCCACGACCGCGCCTATGGCGACGACCAATGGACCGAGCGCGCGGCCGAGTACTTCCGCAAGCTGTTCGAAACCGATTGCGAAGTGTTTTTCGCCTTCAATGGCACTGCCGCCAACTCCCTGGCCCTGGCCTCGTTGTGCCAGAGCTACCACAGCGTGATCTGCTCCGAGACCGCCCACGTCGAAACCGACGAATGCGGCGCACCCGAGTTCTTTTCCAACGGTTCCAAGCTGCTGACCGCAGCCAGCGTGCACGGCAAGCTGACGCCGGCGTCCATCCGCGAAGTGGCGCTCAAGCGCCAGGACATCCATTACCCCAAGCCCCGCGTGGTCACCATCACCCAGGCCACCGAGGTCGGCACGGTCTACCGCCCCGACGAACTCAAGGCCATCAGCGCCACCTGCAAGGAACTGGGCCTTAACCTGCACATGGACGGCGCGCGCTTCACCAATGCCTGCGCGTTCCTGGGCTGCAGCCCGGCGGAGCTGACCTGGAAGGCCGGCGTCGACGTGCTGTGCTTTGGCGGCACCAAGAACGGGATGGCGGTGGGCGAGGCGATCCTGTTCTTCAACCGCCAGCTGGCCGAGGACTTCGGCTACCGCTGCAAGCAGGCGGGGCAACTGGCGTCGAAAATGCGCTTCCTGTCGGCGCCGTGGGTGGGGCTGCTGGAAGGTGGCGCCTGGCTGCGCCATGGCAGCCACGCCAACCAGTGCGCGCAGCTGCTGGCATCTTTGGTGAGTGATTTGCCGGGGGTCGAGCTGATGTTCCCGGTGGAGGCCAACGGGGTGTTCCTGCAGATGCCGGAGCACGCCATTGAAGCACTGCGCGGCAAAGGCTGGCGGTTCTATACCTTTATTGGCAGCGGCGGGGCGCGGTTCATGTGCTCGTGGGATACCGAGCAAGAGCGGGTGCGTGAGCTGGCGGCGGATATCCGCAGCATAATCACCGCCTGACAGATTGCATTCGCGGGCATGCCCGCTCCCACAGGGTTACCGCCGCCTTCGAGCGCTGTGCAGTACCTGTGGGAGCGGGCAAGCCCGCGAAGAGGCCAACCCCAATCTAAAGTTTGAACCCACCCATCTGCCGCGCCAGGTCATCAGCCAAGCTACGCAACGCCTGACATTCCTCCCGGCACCCTTGCACCTCGGCCGCCGTCTCCCGCGCCAGATCGGAAATCCCCTGCACCGTGCGGTTGATTTCCTCGGTCACCGCCGACTGCTCTTCAGTCGCCGTAGCCACCTGGTGGTTCATGTCGCTGATGTGCTCCACCTGATCAGTAATCGCACCCAGCGACGCCCCTGTACGCTGGCTCGCTTCCACACCGGTGCCCGTCGCCTGCTGCCCTGCCTGCATCGAGGTCACCGCAGAACCTGCCCCTTGCTTGAGGCGCTGGATCATCTGCTGCACTTCATCGGTGGACAACTGCGTGCGCCGGGCCAGCGTCCGTACTTCATCGGCGACCACGGCAAAACCGCGACCCATGTCCCCTGCCCGCGCGGCTTCGATGGCAGCATTCAGCGCCAACAGGTTGGTCTGCTCGGAAATACTGCGGATTACCGCCAATACTTCATCGATCGAGGCCACTTCATCAGCCAACTGGCTGACTGCATCGGCGGCCTTGCCAATGTCGCCCGACATGCCCTCGATGCCCCGGACCGACCGCTGCACCACCTCGCGCGCCTGCAATGCCTCATCCCGTGCCGCCTGCGACGCTTGAGCTGCCTGACCGGCGTTGCGCGCAATGTCCTGCACGGTCAGGCCCATCTCGTGCACGGCGGTGGCGACCATTGCGGTCATGTCTTGCTGGCGCCCAGAGCGCTCGGCGGTGTTGTCCACTACCTGCGTCACCTGCTCCACGGCCCGGTGCAGGCGCTCGGAAGTATTCAGTACCTCGCCGATCAGGTCGCGCTGGCTGCCCTGGAAGCGGTTGAAGCCACGGGCCAGGTCGCCCAGCTCATCCGGGCGTGAGTCATCCAGGCGCTGGCTGAGGTCGCCCGCACCGCTGCCAATCTGCACCAGCGCAGCGGTGACGCGCCGCAGCGGCCGCACCAGGCCGCGTGCCAGCAACACCACCAGCAGCAACGATACCAAGGCTACGGCGCCACCAATCAGGCTGGTCAGCCATACCGCCTGTTGCATGGGGGCGTAGATTTCCGCTTCCGGCACTTCGGCGACCAAGGTCCAGTTCAGGTCACGCAAAGGCAAGCCAAAGGCCAGGTATTGTTCGCCGTCACGCTCGAAGCGGCCGCTGCGCAGGCTGGCGCCGCCGCTCAGTACCGCCTTGGCGGCCTGGGCGCCAAGCTGCTCGCCGAGCTGGCGCTTGCCACTTAACGCTGCTTCCGGGTGCACCTGGACAAGGCCATCGTTGCGCACCAGAAATACCTTGCCATGCTCGCCGAAACTGAAGTCGTGGATCAGTTTCGACAGCTCGGTCATTTGCAGGCCCATACCGGCCACGCCGACCAACCGGCCGTTCTTTTCCACGCGGTAGTCGATGAACAGCGCCAGCTCGCCCGTGGAGCCGTCGACATCGATGTTGATGAACCGCTCGGCACCGCTGTCGACGTAGCCGTAGAACCAGCTGTCCTTGGGGTTGCTGCGGTCGAGGGTTCGGTCCAGGCCATTTTCGTTGTAGTAATGGCCGGTTTCGGTCGCCACGAACAGGGTGGTGAACGCCCGGTTGCGCTGCTTGGCTGCCGTGAGGTATTCGAGAAACTGCGGGACCTGGGCGGGGTCTTCACCGGCGGCAAGCCAGTCGCGCAGCAGGGTATTGCCGGCAATGTCCGCCGCTGCCACCAGCGGCTGGCCCAGCATGTGTTCGATTTCGTTGCGGATGGCCTCGATGCTGGCCGGCAGGGCGGTGTCCACCAGGTAACGCTCGGTGAGGCGATTGAGCGCCACGGTGAAGATGATGACCACCACCAGGATGCTCGCCAGCAAGGCACCACCCATGCTGGTTATCAATTGCCACTGGATGCTCTTGCGCCAGAAACCCATGCCCTACCCCCCCGCAACATTATTGTTTTGCGAGAAGTGTATACACTTGAGTATTCAGTTAATCCAGTCGTTGGAGACAATGCACTGGAACTTGGGGCTGCTTTGCAGCCCATCGCGACACAAGGCCGCACCTACGGGGGTCGGGTCAACCTGTAGGTGCGGCCTTGTTTGGCGGAGGGGCGCGCAGCGCCCAAAGGACCGATCAGGACTCTGCGATTGTGCGGACGATGGCATCCACGGTCGCGTCGATCTGCGCCTGGGTGCGCGCCAGGGTTTGCTGGTGTTCTTTCTGCAACTCGACCTGCCTGGAGCAAAGGTTGAGGGCAGCCAGTACCAACAGCTTGTCACCGATCAATGTCGGGTACTGGCGCTTGGTTTCGTTAAGGGCAGTGTTGAGCATCCGTACCGCCTGGGCCAAGGTTTCTTCCTGGCCTTCGGGCGCCTTGATCGAATAGTCGATGCCGAGAATCGACACGACATTGATCGGCTGCTCTTGCAGTCTCATGCGCCGACAACGCCCGCACTGGCGCGCTCAACCAGGGCCTGGATGCGTGCGGCGGTGGCGCCATTCTTTTCTTCCTGCTCCATCAGCGACAGCTGCAGGGTTTCGTTTTCTTCCTTGGCCTGGGCCAGTTCCTGGCCAAGGGCGGTGTTCTGCTCGGCAAGTTGAGCGTTCTTCTGCATCAGGTCGCTGACCAGTTGCTCGATTTGATTCAGGGAAGCTTCCAGCATGGGTCTATCTCAGGTTGTTGCGAGGGGCGCACACGATAAAGAAAACTGCCGCCCATCGCCATTAAATATCGGATTCACAGGGTTGCTGACCCGCAGATTGACAGAGGAACCACCCCCTTGTTCCGACCTGGGTCAACCGCCGGTCAGGAAATGGTTAGCGCCCTCATAATTATTTCGCAGCCGCACTCAAGACTCGGCGGCCACGTCCAATAGCCCGGCAAGCCCCATTTCGTCGCACCTCCAGCACCCCTCCTCTTCCTTGCCTGGAACCCTTCTGCCATGTCTCTACGCAACATGAATATCGCCCCGCGTGCGCTACTTGGCTTCGCGTTGATTGGCCTGTTGATGCTCGGCCTCGGCATCTTTTTGCTGGTCCAAATGGGCAACATCCGCTAGGCAGGCGAGGTCATCGAGCAGGACAACGTACCGAGCATCAAGATTCTGGATGAGCTGAACCTGCGCATGCGCACGCTCTCGTACCGCCTGCTGGTCAACCGCGATGCCCAGACCCAGCGCGATACCCTGAACCTGCTCGACCAGCGCAATGCCCAGATGGACGGCGCCCGCGAGGCCTACGTGCCCATGATCCGCGCCGACGACGAACAGGCAGCCTACGACAAGCTCAGCCAATACCGCCAACTTGAGTCGCGTATGCGCACCCTCAGCCAGGAGAACCGCCTCGATGAACTGAGCGACATGCTGAACCGCGACCTGATGGCCAACTCCGAGCAGATGAACAAGGTCATGGACACCCTGCTACCTGGGGCCGCTTTGCGGCCCATCGCGACACAAGGCCGCTCCTACAAGGGACCGCGATCGCCTGTGGGAGCGGCCTTGTGTCGCGATGGGCTGCGCATCGCCCCCCGATTTCGGATCAGTAATCGATCCGCACATCCCCTTTCGGCACGCTGCAGCACGACAGGATGTAGCCTTCGGCTTCGTCCTCTTCGGTGATGCCGCCGTTGTGCTCCATTTCCACTTCGCCACCCAGCTTGAGCACCTTGCACGTACCGCAAATGCCCATGCCGCAGGCTTTCGGGATCATCAGGCCAACCTTGGCTGCCGCGGCATGCACGGTCTCGCCCGGGGCAATGCGAATGCTCTTCTCGCTGCCGATGAACTCCACCAGGTTGAGGTCGGAGACGTCCAGCTCTGGGGCGTCGGCCGCCTGCTCGGCGTGTTCCACGGCGTCGGCCTTGGCCTCCGGCGGCGTGGCGCCGAACGATTCCTCGTGGTAATTGGCCATGTCGAAGCCGACCGCTTCCAGCAGGCGCTTGACCGCGTTCATGTACGGCGTCGGGCCGCAGCAGAACACCACGCGCTCCATGTAGTCCGGCGCGATCAGCTCCATCAGCCGCTGGTTCAGGTAACCGCGGTAACCCGCCCACGGCTCACCCAGGCCGTGCTTTTCGCAAATGATGTGCAGGCTGAAGTTGGGGATGCGCGAAGCCATCTGCTCCAGCTCGCGGTGGTAGATGATGTCCTTCGGCGAGCGGGCGCTGTGCACGAACACCATGTCGACATTGGCGTTGGTGTCGTAGAACCAGCGCGCCATCGACATCACCGGGGTAATGCCCACGCCGCCCGACAGGTACAGCACCTTGCCCGAAGGGAAGTCGATGGCATTGAACAGGCCCACAGGGCCGTGTACCGGCACCTCGAGGCCTTCGTGCATGGTGTCGTGCAGGAAGTTCGAGACCAGCCCGCCCGGCACGCGCTTGACGGTGATCGAGAAGCTGTACGGCACCGATGGCGAACTGGAGATGGTATAGGAACGCATCACCGGCTTGCCTTCGATCTCCAGCTCCAGGGTGACGAACTGCCCTGGCTTGAAGAAGAACATGATTGGCTGGTCGGCCATGAAGCAGAAGGTGCGCACGTCCCAGGTCTCCTGGATGACCTTGACGCAGCGCACGATGTGGCGGCCATTGGCCCAGGTCTGGGTAGTGACCGGATTGAGGAAGGTATCGGACATGTTCATCTCCAGCGGCCGACTATGGCCCTTTTTATGGCTGCGATAATGCGCAAGCTGAACACGACGCACATTCCTGCCTGCGACATCGACGTGCTTATCGCGACCAGGCCCGTGGCACAAGGCCTGGCGCGTCGTTATTCAATTCGGCCATGTCGCCCATGGATACGGTTCACGACGTCTTCGGACGCACACTCCACGGCAAAACAACATGCTGTTTTTTCAACGACAGCCTTGCGGCACCACCACAACGATTAGCCACCTTTTGCCGGCCGCGCACGGCCCCGAGGAATACACGATGGACGTCACCGCAACCCTGAGCCTGGGCGATCCACTTGAACCTGCACGCAAGGCTACCGCCGAGATGCTGCAGACCCGCGAGCGCACCTACTCGCTGCCCCAGCCGTTCTATACCGACGAGCGTCTGTTCCAGATCGACATGCAGGAAATCTTCCATAAGGAATGGTTGATTGCCGGCATGACCTGCGAGATCCCGGCCAAGGGCAACTACATCACCCTGCAGATCGGCAAGAACCCGATCATCGTGGTGCGCGGTGCCGAAGGCAAGGTGCATGCCTTCCACAACGTCTGCCGCCACCGCGGCTCACGCCTGTGCGTCAGCGAAAAAGGCAAGGTGGCCAAGCTGGTGTGCCCATACCACCAGTGGACCTACGAGCTGGACGGCCGCCTGCTGTTCGCCGGCACCGAGATGGGTGCCGACTTCGACATGAACCAGTATGGCCTCAAGCCCGTGAACGTGAAGGTCGCTGGCGGCTACATCTTCATCAGCCTGGCGCAGAACCCGCCAGCCATCGACGAGTTCCTGGCCACCCTGGACCACTACATGGAACCGTACGACATGGAAAACACCAAGGTGGCGGTGCAGACCACCTTGATGGAAAAGGCCAACTGGAAGCTGGTACTGGAAAACAACCGCGAGTGCTACCACTGCAACGGTTCGCACCCGGAGCTGCTGCAAACCCTGCTGGAATGGGACGACACAAACGACCCGCGCGCCAGCCAGGAATTCAAGGACCACGTGGCCGCCTCTGCCGCCGCCTGGGAAGCCGAGAAGATCCCTTACCTGCACAAGAGCCATGGCCTGCGTAACCGTATCGTGCGCATGCCGCTGCTCAAGGGCACCGTGTCGATGACCATGGACGGCAAGCAGGCCTGCCAGAAACTGATGGGCCGCATCAAGAACCCGGACCTGGGCTCGATGCGCATCCTGCACCTGCCGCACTCGTGGAACCACTGCATGGGCGACCACATGATCGTGTTCACCGTATGGCCGATCAGTGCCCAGGAAACCATGGTCACCACCAAGTGGCTGGTGCACAAGGACGCTGTGGAAGGTGTGGACTACAACCCGGAAAACATGCGCAAGGTGTGGGACGCCACCAACGACCAGGACCGTCGACTGGCCGAAGAGAACCAGCGCGGGATCAACTCCACCGCGTACCAGCCAGGGCCGTACTCGAAGACTTACGAGTTTGGCGTGGTCAACTTCATCGACTGGTACAGCCAGCGGGTGTTGAACAACCTGGGAGCGGAGCCGGCGCCGTACCTGAAGGAAGTGCAGGCGCAGTAAGAATCACCCGCCACCTGACAACGCTCTGCCTGCTTTGGGCGGAGCGCGTCAGGCTTGCCCAAATCACTGTAAATCACTGCTATTCAGGGACGTCATAGGGGCCCGTCCTCCAAGACCTTATGCTGGCCGCAGCTGCTGCAACCCCTCGCCCTACATAAGTAAATGCGCGGCCTACGCTAGATAGCATCTCATCCAACATCGTGACATCCATGACCGTCTCCAGAGCTACTCCTGGGATTTCCCTCGGGTATTGCCACAGGTACTTGACCAGGTCACTGGCTGACACATAGTTGCCAAAGTATCCGCCGCTCAGATTAGTGCCTGCATTGAACAAGCCCAGTACATCCGTTGCCGTCTGAGAGGCCGGGCTCAGACCAGAGATCGCAGCGTACAGCTGCGCTGCAGTACCAGTGCCCCCTGTAAAGAGGAATTGCTGGTTTGCAACCCTGCTGAAATGGGGCAACTCGCTATGAGTAGCGCCACTCTCCATCCCCCGATTGGTAGCTGCTTCCCGAAAAGCGGCTCTGCGCTTCACTACATTTTGACCAGTACGTGCCAACGCCCCACCCAAGGTGGCACCGCTTGACAGGAAGGCGATGGTTCTTAGCACAACGCTCCAGAATGCGCCGCTTGGGTCATGGCGGTTTACCGGATCTGCCCCACAGTACACATACCCATTGATACCTCCCTTGGAAAAGGGGCTGAGTGAGTCGCAAGTCGTGAAGCGCATCAGGGTCGGGCTATAGAAACGATGGCCATTGCCCAACGGGTAGCTGCCCGTGAATGGATCGCGACGCTGGCCAGCAAAAGCCAGGACGGGTGCTGGGCTGGTTTTCCGGAAGCCGTAGGGTGAATAAGCGTGCAGACTTGGCAACACCGAGCACTGTAGATCTGTCGTCAATAAATAAGTTGCCATAGGTTATCCACAGGTATGAGCTGGCAGGAATACCGTAGCGGTCACAGGAAGGTTTGCCTACTGGCATAAATGTCAGGGGAAATGGCTGATCATTTTTTGGTCAAATCCACCAAGGCGCCATGACTGTAGGGCTACAGAAGACTCCGTACACCTTACCCACAGAAACACCAACAGAGTTTGTGGGCAAAACGCGAAAGCGCAGCGATTGGGTTGTGGATAAGCGATTCAAGACCTTGATAAACATGAATCAGAAGGCCACCGATTCAATTTGATTATTTTTTGATCAATTCTTCTCAAGCCACGACCTGCGCGGGTTTCAGATAGTACCGAACAGATTATCCACAGAGCAGCTAACAGTGATTGTGGGCAAAACCCTAAAGAGCCAGGCTCATCCATGACTTATAAGCCGAGTCAGCGCTGATCAAGCCTGCGCGATTCATTGTAGGAGCGGTCTTGTGTCGCGATGGGCTGCGCAGCAGCCCCTGGATTTCGAGCCTGACTCAAGATTGCCGGGGCTGCTGCGCAGCCCATCGCGACGCAAGGCCGCTCCTACAAGGGATCGCGTGAAGCCTTAACGCAGCACGCCCTCTTCCACCAGCAGCTTGAGGATGGCTTCGGCGCCTTCCTGAGGAGAAACGTCCTTCAACACCTTGCCACCGCCGCCACTGGCCTTGGCCGTCGCTGCCTTCATGCGGTCGGCACCGCTCTTGGCCTTGATCACCTTCAACCGCTTGGGCCGTGGGCGGGCCGGTTGCAAGTCGGCCTCGGCCAGCAGTTCGTCTTCGACGATGGCCACGTTACGCGCCGCCAATACGCCCCGGCGTGCCGGGCCAAAGGCACTCTGGCGTGGCTTGGGTGCGGCGTTATCCACAGTCGCCAGCAGCGGCAGGCGAACCTTCAGCCGGCGCCGCTGGCCACGTGGCAGAGCCTGCAGGACCTGGGCGGTGCCGTTGTCGATCGACTCCACCTCGGCCAACCCTACAATCAACGGCCAACCCAGCTTCTCCGCCAGCAGGAACGGTAACATGCCCGACCCCTCGCCGGTCTCGGCCTGGCTGCCGGTCAGCACCAGTTGGGCCCCGGCGTCGCGCAGATAATCGCCCAGCACGCCCAGCACATCGGCACCGGCCGGTTGCTCCAGCACATCGAGGTGGTCCAGGCCCATGCCCAGGTAAGCGCGCAAAGCCTCTTCCTGTGGATCGCCAGCATGCACCACCTGCAAGTTATCCCCAGCCAGCTGCAAACCCAGCTCCACGGCGCGGGCATCCTGTTCGGCGCGGCGGGCGCGGCCGGAGCTGGGGTGGGCACCGATGGAAACCAGGCTGATCACTTTCGTACTCATGCTCGTGCCCTTATGCCGCGTCGCGCTGGCCGCCGCTGCGGTAGTTGTCCACAGCTTCGATCAACGCCTTGAGAATCGCCGAGCTGTCGCCAATTACCGACAGGTCAGCCCGTTTGATCATGTCGCAGCCCGGGTCCATGTTGATCGCCACCACCTTGTCGCAGGCACCGATACCCTGCAGGTGCTGGATCGCGCCCGAGATACCCACAGCCACGTAAACCCGTGCAGTCACCCAGGTACCGGTGGCACCCACCTGACGGTTGCGCGGCATGAAGCCATCGTCCACCGCCACCCGCGAGGCGCCTTCAGTGGCGCCGAGGGCGGCTGTGGCCTTGTGGTACAGGTCCCAGTCCTTGACGCCGTTGCCGCCCGACACGATGAATTCGGCTTCGGCCATGGCGATGGTGGCCGGGTCTACAGCCACCGAGCCAAGGTCCTCGATGCGCGACAGGCTGCGCGCGATGCTTGTGGACAACTCTACCGGCAACGCTTCATGGCGGGTTTCGCTGACCGGCTCGGCACACTCGGCCGCCGCCAGGATCAGCCGTGGCACGGCGCGTTGCAGGTCTTGCTGGCCAGCACCGGCCCGGCCAATGCACTGGCCGTCCTTGACCTGCCAGACCCGCGTCGCCGGGCGCTCGCCCAGGGACGCACCCAGGCGCCGGCCCAGTTCGCCGCCACCGCTGCGGCTGTCGGGCAGCAGCCAGTGGCGCGGGGTGAACTGGTTATCCACAGCGCGCAGGCCCTGCACCAGTTGCTCCGGCGCATAACCTGCGAATTCCTCGCCTTCGAGCACCAGCAGGCGATCGACACCGGCTGTGGAAAAGTTGCTTTCCTTGTGTTCGCCAAACACCACTGCCAGCACGGCGCCGTCGCTGCCGGCCAGGCTATGGGCCAACCCGAGCAGGTCGCGGTCATGGCTGCTCAGGCGGCCGCCGACCATGTCTGGCACCACGGCAATGTAGAACGCCGGCTCAGGCACCTGGTGCAGCGGCAACTTGACCTCGGCCGCCGCGGTGCGTCGGCCGCCCACAGCCGTGCCCTGCTGGGCGCCACTGCGGTCGATACGCTTGAGGCCGGCCGGGCCCACAAAGCCTGCGGCGAGCGCATGTGGGTTCTTGCGGATGATGCCGTTGGGGCCCATCCAGCTGGTCTGTTGCGTCTGCATCGCAGCATGCAGCGGATGCAGACGGTTACGGGCGATCCACTCGGCGCGTGGGTCGCGGCGGACAATGTCGCTCATCAGTGCACCTCCGCAGGTTCACGTTTGGCCGCTTGCGGCTTGGCGGCGGCAGGCGCGTCTTCTTCGATCAACACATCAGCCACCAGCTCGGCCAGGTCCTTGATCTGTGGGCGCGGTTCGACCACGCCTTCGAGCATGGCAGTGCACTGTGGGCAACCCACGGCTACCAGCTCAGCCTTGGTTTCGCGGATGTCGTCCATGCGCATGTCCGGAATACGCTGCTTGCCGGGGATGTCGGTGATCGGCGCACCGCCGCCACCGCCACAGCACCGGGAACGGAAGCCCGAGCGCTCCATTTCGCGCACTTCGATACCCAGCGCCTTGAGCACCGCACGCGGGGCTTCGTACTCGCCGTTGTAACGGCCCAGGTAGCACGGGTCGTGGTACGTGACACTGCCACCCTTGTGCTGGCCCAAATTCAGCTTGTTGGCCGCGATCAGCTCGGCAATGTAAGTGCTGTGGTGCTGCACCTGGTAGTCGCCGCCCAATGCACCGTATTCGTTCTTCAACACATGGAAGCTGTGCGGGTCGCAGGTGACGATACGCTGGAACTTGTACTTGGCCAGGGTCTGGATATTGCGCTTGGCCAGTTGCTGGAAGGTCGCTTCGTCGCCCAGGCGGCGCGCCACGTCGCCGCTGTCGCGTTCTTCCAAGCCAAGCACGGCAAAGTCGACACCCGAGGCCTTGAGCACTTTGACGAACGAGCGCAAGGTGCGCTGGTTGCGCATGTCGAATGCGCCATCGCCCACCCAGAACAGCACCTCGGTGGTTTTCACCTCCGACAGCAGTTGCAGGTTGAGGTCGGCGGCCCAGTTCATACGCCCGCCAGGCGCGAAACCGCCAGGGTTGTCGGTGGCGATCAGGTTGTCCAGCACCTCGGCGCCCTTGTTCGGCGTGGCACCCTTCTCCAGGGTGAGGTGGCGGCGCATGTCGACGATGGCATCGACGTGCTCGATCATCATCGGGCACTCTTCGACACAGGCACGGCAGGTGGTGCACGACCACAGCGTTTCAGCGTCGACCAGGCCATTGACGATTGGCTGGTGCGGGCTGCCGCCGTGCTCGCCAATCGGCTTGCCAGGGTACGGGCTGCCGGCGAACTGGGCGTCGGTGCCACCGGCCAGGCCGATGACCATGTCCTGGATGAGTTTTTTCGGGTTCAACGGCTGGCCAGCGGCAAAGGCCGGGCACATGGCTTCGCACTTGCCGCACTGTACGCAGGCATCGAAGCCAAGCAATTGGTTCCAGGTGAAGTCCACCGGTTTTTCCACGCCCAGCGGCGCGTTGGGGTCTTCCAGGTCCAGTGGCTTGAGGCCGGTGGAGCGGCCACCGCCAAAGCGTTCGGCGCGGCGGTGCCAGGCCAGGTGCAGGGCACCGGCGAAGGCGTGCTTCATCGGGCCGCCCCAGGTCATGCCGAAGAACAGCTCGGACACGCCCCACAGCACGCCCAGGCCAAGGATGCCGACCATCACCCAGCCACCGGTGTTGGCCGGCAGGATGCCAGCAACCGGCAGGGTGGCGATGAAGAAACTCACGGCAAACGCCAGGAGGCTCTTGGGCAGGCGCATCCACGGGCCCTTGGACAGGCGCGAAGGCGGGTTGAGGCGGCGCTTGAAGACAAAGATGGCACCGCTGAACATGATCACCGTGGCGACCAGCAGCGCGTAACCAAGGATCTTGCTCTGCAGGCCAAAGCCGTGCACCAGGATCGCCAGCACGGCCGACAGCACGAAGCCGCCTGCGGTGGCCACGTGGGTCTTGGACATGTACTTGTCGCGCTCGACCACATGGTGCAGGTCCACCAGGTAGCGGCGCGGCATGGCCAGCAGGCCGCCGATCAGGTCGACCTTGGAGGCCCGGCCACGTCGCCACATACGCACCCGGCGCAAGGCGCCGAGCACTGCCAGGCCAAGGGCAGCGAACAGCAGGATGGGTAACAGGGTGTTCAACATGGGAGGCTCCCACAACAGCTGGATTCTTGCGCCACCTCAAGGGCGGCGCGGACCCCTGTAGGAGCGGCCTTGTGTCGCGAAAGGGCCCTGAAGCGGCCCCAGCATTCTCAGCGCTGATGAATTGCTGGGGCCGCTTCGCAGCCCTTTCGCGACACAAGGCCGCTCCTACAGGGGGGCCAGTCCCGTCTCTAGATAGACGGTGCGATCAGAAGTCCTTGCACAGGCGCAAGGCGTCGTAGATCGCCGCATGCACGTTGCGCTGGGCCACGCAGTCACCGATGCGGTACAGCAGGTAGCCTTCGCCCGGCTGGCTGAGGATCGGCTGTGGCTTGATGGCGAACAGCGCCTCCACGTCGATCTGGCCTTTGTTGCGCGAACCTTCCTTCAGCGCGTAATACAGCTGCTCGTCAGGGCGCACGCCGTTTTCCACCACCACCTGGTCAACCACGCGCTCTTCCTTGGCGCCGGTGTACTCGTTCTCCAGCACCGCCACCAGCTTGTCGCCTTCGCGGTAGACCTTTTCCAGCATCATGTCGCCGGTCATGATCACTTCTTTCGGGTACATGCTGCGGTAGTAGGTCGGGAAGGTAGTACCGCCCATGGCGACGCCCGGCTTGATATCGTCGGTGACGATCTCGACCTGGCTGCCCTTGTCGGCGATGAAGTCGGCCACCGACATGCCGGTGAACTCGCAGATGGTGTCGTACACCAGCACGTTCTTGCCCGGCGCAACCTTGCCGTCGAGTACGTCCCAGCTGCTGACCACCAGCCCTTCGGCGGCGCCCCAGTGTTCGTTCTGCTCAAGGAACGAGTGGCCACCTACCGCCAGCACGATCACGTCCGGGCGCAGGTCCTGGATCGTCGCCACGTCGGCGGCGGTGCCCAGGCGCAAGTCGACCTTCAGGCGCGCCAGTTCCAGCTGGTACCAGCGGGTGATACCGGCAATCTGGTCACGTTGCGGTGCCTTGGCGGCGATGGTGATCTGCCCGCCGATCTGGTCCTTCTTCTCGAACAGGGTCACATCGTGGCCACGCTCGGCGGCCACGCGGGCCGCTTCCATGCCCGCCGGGCCGGCACCTACCACCACCACCTTGCGCTTCACGCCAGTGGTCTTCTCGATGATGTGCGGCACGCCCATGTATTCACGGGAGGTGGCGGCGTTCTGGATGCACAGCACATCCAGGCCCTGGTACTGGCGGTCGATGCAATAGTTGGCACCGACGCACTGCTTGATCTGGTCGATCTGGCCCATCTTGATCTTGGCGATCAGGTGCGGGTCGGCCATGTGCGCACGGGTCATGCCAACCATGTCCACGTAGCCGCCTTCGAGAATGCGCGTGGCCTGGTTCGGGTCCTTGATGTTCTGTGCGTGCAGCACGGGGACCTTGACCACTTCCTTGATACCGGCCGCCAGGTGCAGGAACGGCTCTGGCGGGTAGCTCATGTTTGGGATGACGTTGGCCAGGGTGTTGTGGGTGTCGCAACCCGAGCCGACCACACCGATGAAGTCCAGCATGCCGGTCGCGTCGTAGTAGGCCGCGATCTGCTTCATGTCTTCGTGGCTGAGGCCATCGGGGTGGAACTCGTCGCCACAGATACGCATGCCCACGCAGAAATCGTCACCGACTTCGGCGCGCACAGCCTTCAGCACTTCCAGGCCGAACTTCATGCGGCCCTCGAACGTGCCGCCCCATTCGTCGGTACGCTTGTTGACCCGCGGGCTCCAGAACTGGTCGATCATGTGCTGGTGCACTGCCGACAGCTCGACACCGTCCAGGCCGCCCTCTTTGGCGCGACGCGCGGCCTGGGCGTAGTTGCCGATCACCCGCCAGATCTCTTCCACCTCGATGGTCTTGCAGGTGGCGCGGTGCACCGGTTCGCGAATACCCGAAGGCGACATCAGGGTCGGCCAGTTGAAGCCGTCCCAGCGCGAGCGGCGGCCCATGTGGGTAATCTGGATCATGATCTTGGCCCCATGCTTGTGCATGGCGTCGGCCAGGTTCTGGAAGTGCGGGATGATGCGGTCGGTGGAAAGGTTGACCGATGCCCACCATTCCTGGGGGCTGTCGATGGCCACCACCGACGAACCGCCGCAGATCGCCAGGCCGATACCGCCCTTGGCCTTTTCTTCGTAATACTTCACATAGCGGTCGGTCGTCATGCCGCCGTCAGTGGCGTAGACCTCGGCGTGCGCGGTGCTGAGCACGCGGTTGCGGATGGTCAGTTTGCCGATCTGGATCGGCTGGAACATTGCTTCGAATGCCATGACGCTATCTCCGGCTTACAACGGCTTTGTAACGAACAGGCCATCTTCGTGGCCTTCTTCCGACCCGCCATAGACCTGTTCGGCCACAGTGCGGATAGCGCTGCCGCGGGCAGCGAGAATCTGGTCCATGGCGCCGGCGAACCAGCCGGTGAACATGTAGTCGACCTTGCGGCCGCACTTGCCATAGACGTACACGAACGCCGAGTGCTTGAGCTTGACGCTGCAGGTGCCCTTATCCAGGTCGATGTCCTGGATCTCGAACAGGCCCCAGCCACGCTGGCTCAGGCGCTTCATGTAATGCTCGAACACCGCCACGCCTTCCAGGCCATGGCATTCGGCTTCTTTTTCACACCAGTGCCAGGCGGACTTGTAGCCGGCCTTGTAGAGAATCTCGGCGTACTTGTCGGCGCCCAGTACCTCTTCGATACCCATGTGGTTGTTGACGAAGAAATGGCGCGGCACGTACAGCATCGGCAGGGCGTCGCTGGTCCAGACACCGGTCTCGCTGTCGACTTCGATTGGCAATTGCGGGGCGATTTTGGCCATGGAAACTCAACTCCATAAAAATTTTTGTTTGGGTGCCCCGGCGTTGCTGGCAGGGGCATTCAGGCTTGGAGAGCGGCTTATTCGCCCCACACGTCCTTGAGGACGTTGACCCAGTTCTCGCCCATGATCTTGCGCACCACGCGCTCGGAGTGGCCGCGCTTGAGCAAGGTTTCGGTGAGGTTGGGGAATTCACCCACGGTACGGATACCCAGCGGGTTGATGATCTTGCCGAAGTTGGTCAGGCGGCGGGCGTAACCCTTGTCGTGGGTCAGGTACTCGAAGAAGTCCTGGCCGTGGCCTTGGGTAAAGTCGGTACCGATGCCGATCGCGTCTTCACCCACGATGTTCATGGTGTACTCGATGGCTTCGGCGTAGTCGTCGATGGTCGAATCGATACCCTTGGCCAGGAACGGGGCGAACATGGTCACGCCAACGAAGCCGCCGTGGTCGGCGATGAACTTCAGCTCGGCGTCGGACTTGTTGCGCGGGTGCTCCTTGAGGCCCGATGGCAGGCAGTGCGAGTAGCACACCGGCTTTTTCGATTCGAGAATGACTTCTTCGGAGGTTTTGGAGCCGACGTGGGACAGGTCGCACATGATGCCGACGCGGTTCATTTCGGCGACGATCTCGCGACCAAAGCCCGACAGGCCGCCGTCGCGCTCGTAGCAACCGGTGCCCACCAGGTTCTGGGTGTTGTAGCACATCTGCACGATGCCAACGCCCAGTTGCTTGAACACGTCGACGTAGGCGATCTGGTCTTCGAAGGCATGGGCGTTCTGGAAGCCGAAGAGAATGCCGGTCTTGCCCAGTTCCTTGGCCTTGCGGATGTCGGCGGTAGTGCGCACCGGCATTACCAGGTCGCTGTTGTCGCGGATCAGCTTCTGGCTGGCGGCGATCTGGTCGACGGTTGCCTTGAACCCTTCCCACACCGATACCGTGCAGTTGGCCGCAGTGAGCCCGCCTTTGCGCATGTCCTCGAACAGCTCGCGGTTCCACTTGGCAATGATCAGGCCGTCAATGACGATACTGTCGGCGTGAAGTTCGGCTGGGCTCATCAGGCTGTCCCCTTTTATCGAATGGGTTGGCGCCAAACCTTGTGCCGGCGCTTTGGGGCCAGCATATGCCTGTGCCCAAAGGCGCCCCGATGCAAAAACGACAGGGGGTTTGCCGAAAGCGTCAATGCGCGACAACAGGGCATCTGGCGCGCGGGCTGGCGATGCGAGACAGTCTCGACAACGGCATTTGCGGCCACTTCATGAACATTTGGTCAGGTAGCTACCGCCAGAGCGCAGGCTGAGCGAGAATCCCTGCGATTCGACAGCCAGGTGAGGAGAAAAAGGATGAAATCAATGGCATGGCTGGCGCTGCTGGCCGTTGTGAGCGGGGCCCAGGCCAGCGAGGAAGAAAGCACGCCTTGCGACAATGTGGAAACCGACCAGCAAACCTTCGCCTGCGCAGCATTCAACAAGCAGGTCGCCGAGCGTGAGCTGCAGTCGGCCTACGACGAACTCGCCGCACGCATGCGTGACCAGTTCGGCGACGAAGCCGGCCTGATGTCGCGAATAGAGGCAGCCGAGCAACTCTGGCGTCAACTGCGTGATGCAGACTGCAAGGTCGAAACCCACGCTGAACAGCCAGGCAGCAAGGCCTACCAGACTGCCTGGAACAGCTGCATTGCACAGCGCAGCGATGAGCGGGCGGAATACCTGCGCGGCCTGGGCCTGCAAGACGGTGACGAGCCAGCCCCCGAAGATTGATCAGCACCAGAGAAGGACCAACGCCCGAGGAACAACATGCCGCTGATGCTCCCTGCGTCGTTGCTCGATAGTGCCCTCAGACCACGTGCTCAGCATGTGTGTCTTGAAATTCAAAACTATCAAGGAATTACAAAGTGGCTGACATCAAAGTTGAAATGGAAAAAATCCGCAAAGAGGGGCAGGAGCGCGTTGCCGCTACCGGCCAGGCCATCTGCGTTTTCGCTGACAATGTGCCCGCCGACGTTGCCCAAGACATCCTGTCCGGCCTGGGCTTGATGACCGCACTGGCCAACAAGAAGTTCGACAAGGAAACCCAGCAGCGCGAGTGGTACAACTTCTACAACGATGGCCTGATTAAATTCGGCTGGACCATGACAGGTACTGCACATGCCGAAGATGCCATTGATGAGGACAACCTGACCCTGGCAGAGCTGATCACCAAGTCCGTCACCATCAGCGTTGCCGCGGACCCTCGCCGCGCCGCTTGCGCCAGGCGTGCTCTGCAGGTTGTCGTGCAGAAGCCGGAAGTCAAGGCACACCTGGAAAAGCACAGCCATAGCGAATCCGGCAAATCGAGCAACTTCGTGGTAGCCCAGTGCGAAATGACGCCACAAGGCCTGCCCGCCATGTACATGACCAGCTTCCAGGCCAGCTACGACTCGAAGATCGAGCGTGAGGGCGCCCTGACCCGCAAGGTCGACAGAACGTCTACCCGCGTCTACCGCGCTTCGCAACAAGGCACGTTCAGCGTTCGTCACTTCGACGCTGCGCGGGAACTTGTGAACGAGAAAGTCAAAAAAGACCTCGGCGAGTTTTTCACTAGCTGATGAGCGAGGCCGGGTACCAGAAGGTGCTGGTACCCGGTTCTGGTCATGTGCAGCCATCGAGGAACTATGCCACATGAGCGATACAAGCCTGGACACCCGAATATTCGAGGAGCGGCTAAGAATAAAGCCTGCCCCCTGGCTGACACTCGAGACATGGGAAGATTTGCAGCTCTGCCTGCGTCATTCACAAGCATTGGCCAATGAAAGCTACTCGATGGAGACCCAGCCTCGGCAATGGTTCGCGCACGCCCTCGCCACCTTGAAATCATTGAAATTCAGCCTGTGTGAACATACACACAAAACCATTGTGTATGAGCCGCACTTGCTTGCGCTCAGCGATGTATACAATGGCTTTCTACCGCCACTGCGCGTCAAAGGGCCTTGGTTCAAAAGCCTGGAAGAAAATATTCAAAACGCCCTGCAGTCGGCGGGTGCACGTAAATTCACCGTCATGAACGCTTCTTCACACCTAAGTATCGAAATGGACCATGAAGGTGACCAGGTTCCGGTGGCGATCCTGTTTTATACCTACTGCGTTACCGACCCGGTCGAGCCCACCCGAAAGTTGAACCTGACATTCGACCATCTGGGTGCACGCTTCAATGCAGAAGGTTTTGCCCCGCTTCGCAAGGACCTGCAAGCGAGCAACCGGGAAAAACTGAGGGCGATTCTCGAGCGCGAGCTTGAGTGAAGCTCATTTGGGGCCGCCCGGCCGACGTTCCTCCCGCGGGCACCGCCCAAACTTCAGCTTGTAGCGCCGCGTAAAATACGATGGAAGTTCAAACCCGCACGCAATGCTGACCTGGGTCACCGACATGTCGGTCTGGGCCAACAGCTGACGCGCCTTGTCCAGCCGTAACGCGAGATAGAAACTGCTGGGTGTGGTATCCAGGTGTATGCGAAACAACCGCTCCAGTTGACGCCTCGTGACCTTGATCGCGGCTGCCAGATCCAGCGTGGTCAGTGGTGGCTCGAAGTGTTTTTCCATTTCGCCAATGGCATGGATCAGCTTCTTGTTACTGATGCCGTAACGCGCGCCGATCTGCATGCGCTGGTGGTCCTGGCGCTGACGGATACGCCCCAGCACGAACTGCTCGGAAACTTTCACCGCCAGTTCGCTGCCATGAGCCTGGGCAATCAAGTACAGCATCAGATCGATCGAGGCCGTTCCGCCTGCGCAGGTGATGCGGCTGCGGTCAATCTCGAACAGCTCCTGGGTGGCCTGAAGACCTGGATAGCGTTCCTTGAAGGCCTCCAGCGCCTCCCAATGCAACGTCGCCCGGTAACCCTCGAGCAGCCCCGCCTCGGCCAAAACCATCGCACCGGTGTCGATGCCCCCAAGCATGACAGCGTCATGGTTGAGCCGGCGCAGCGCATGCAACAGTTTGGGTGCGACATTGGCAAGTGGTTCGAAGCCCGCAACCACCAGCAGGATGTCGGGCGGCTCGCCCTCCCCCAGAGCGGCATCGGCATTGATGGACATGCCATTGCTCGCCAGCACCGCCTCACCGTTCAGGCTCAGCACCTGCCACCGGTACAACGGCCCGCCAAAACGGTTGGCTACCCGCAGTGGTTCCACCGCGGAAATGAACCCCATGGCGGAAAAACCGGGCACCAACAGAAAGGCAATCGTCTCCATCATCCCCCTCCACAGAAACTGGTCGCCCAGGTGCTAATTCCTGTCGCTAGCGTGCGCTTGGGCAAGATGGCGCCAGCGTAGCGTATTCACACGGCCCAGAGAGACCGAACCCTATAACAATATGCACTGCCGATGGAGAGCCACCATGCACAGCTTGATCCGCCGCAGCCTGTTGACCCTTGCCCTGAGCAGCATCGCCACTTCCCCACTGTTGGCCGCCGAACCCGCGGCCTGCAAGAACGTCCGCCTGGGCGTGGTCAACTGGACCGACGTCATTGCCACCAGCGCCATGGCTCAGGTGCTGCTCGATGGCCTGGGCTACCAGACCAAACAGACCAGCGCTTCGCAGCAGATCATTTTTGCCGGCATCCGCGACAAGCGCCTGGACATGTTCCTGGGTTACTGGAACCCGATCATGACCCAGACCATCACCCCGTTCGTCGACGCCGGGCAGGTCAAGGTGCTCGACAAGCCAAGCCTGGAAGACGCCCGCGCCACCCTCGCCGTGCCGAAATACCTGTATGACAAGGGCCTGAAAACCTTTGCCGATATCCACAAGTTCGAAAAGGAACTGGGCGGCAAGATCTATGGCATCGAGCCAGGCTCGGGGGCCAATACGCAGATCAAGGCCATGATCACCAAGAACCAGTTTGGCCTGGGCAAATTCCAGCTGGTCGAGTCCAGCGAAGCGGGCATGCTCGCCGCGGTCGACCGCGCCGTGCGGCGCAAGGAAGCCGTGGTGTTCTTCGGCTGGGCACCGCACCCGATGAACGTGAACATCGACATGGCCTACCTGGGTGACAGCCAGGACGCCCTCGGCCCCGACGAAGGCCGTGCCACGGTGTGGACGGTGACCGCGCCGGACTACGCCGAACGCTGCCCCAACGCCAACCGCCTGCTGGCCAACCTGAAATTCAGCGCCGAGGACGAGAGCCGCATGATGCAGCCACTGCTCGACCACAAGGACGCACTGGAATCGGCCCGCCAGTGGCTCAAGGACCACCCCGAGGACAAAGCCCGCTGGCTTGAGGGTGTGACCACCTTTGACGGCAAGCCGGCTGCGGACAACCTCAAGCTCACCGCCAACTGATCCGGCCTCTTCGCCTGTAGGAGCGGCCTTGTGTCGCGAAAGGGCTGCGCCAGCAGCCCCAGGATTTGTGCGCGCTGCTGAAATCTGGGGCCGCTTCGCGGCCCTTTCGCGACACAAGGCCGCTCCTACAAGCGAAAGGGCCAGCACAAACAACACAAGGAACAAAGCCATGAACCACGACGTCATCATCACCTGCGCCCTTACCGGTGCCGGTGATACCGCCTCGAAAAGCCACCTTGTCCCCGTCACCCCCCGGCAAATCGCCGACGCTGCCGTAGAGGCTGCCAAGGCGGGCGCCACCGTGGTCCACTGCCACGTGCGCGACCCGCAAACCGGCCGCTTCAGCCGTGACGTGGCGCTGTACCGCGAAGTCATGGAGCGCATTCGTGAAGCCGACGTGGACATCATCGTCAACCTTACCGCCGGCATGGGGGGTGACCTGGAAATCGGCCCGGGTGAAACGCCACTGGAGTTCGGCGCCGGCACCGACCTGATCGGCCCGCTGGAGCGCCTGGCCCACGTCGAAGCCCTGCTGCCGGAAATCTGCACCCTCGACTGCGGCACCCTCAACTTTGGCGACGGCAACTCGATCTACGTGTCCACCCCTGCGCAACTGCGCGCCGGGGCCAAGCGCATCACCGAACTGGGCGTGAAGGCGGAACTGGAAATCTTCGACACCGGCCACCTGTGGTTCGCCAAGCAAATGATGAAGGAGGGCCTGCTGGACGACCCTCTGTTCCAGCTATGCCTGGGCATCCCGTGGGGCGCGCCGGCCGACACCACCACCATGAAAGCCATGGTCGACAACCTGCCGGCCAATGTTACCTGGGCGGGTTTCGGCATCGGCCGCATGCAGATGCCGATGGCAGCGCAGGCCGTATTGCTGGGCGGCAACGTGCGGGTGGGGCTGGAAGACAACCTGTACCTGGACCGAGGCGTGCTGGCCAGCAATGGCCAGCTGGTCGAACGGGCGGTGGAGATCATCTCGCGCCTTGGCGCCCGTGTACTGACCCCGGCCGAGGGCCGGGAAAAAATGAACCTCAAGCGCCGCTGACCCCGCCCGCTCCCCCAAGGACTGGCGCCAATCCAGAGCATTCTTTTAGCCTGAGGACTCGATATGCCCTTCATCAACGAGATCAAGACCTTCGCCGCGCTGGGTAGCGGCGTGATCGGCAGCGGCTGGGTTGCCCGCGCCCTGGCCCACGGCCTGGACGTGATCGCCTGGGACCCTGCACCTGGCGCGGAGCCGGCGCTGCGCAAGCGTATTGCCAATGCCTGGCCAGCGCTTGAGAAGCAGGGGCTGGCGCCCGGCGCGTCACAAGCCCGCCTGAAGTTCGTCGCCACCATCGAGGAATGCGTACGCGGTGCCGATTTCATTCAGGAAAGCGCGCCAGAGCGGCTGGACCTGAAGCTCGACCTGCACGCAAAAATAAGCGCCGCGGCCAAGCCCGAGGCCATCATCGGTTCCAGCACTTCCGGCCTGCTGCCCAGCGAGTTCTACGAGTCTGCCACGCACCCCGAGCGCTGCGTGGTGGGCCACCCGTTCAACCCGGTGTACCTGCTGCCGCTGGTGGAAATCGTCGGTGGCAAACGTACCGCGCCCGAAGCCATCGAGGCGGCGAAGGTCATCTATACCGCCCTGGGCATGCGCCCGCTGCACGTGCGCAAGGAAGTGCCTGGTTTCATTGCCGACCGCCTGCTCGAAGCACTCTGGCGCGAGGCCCTGCACCTGGTGAACGACGGCGTGGCGACCACCGGTGAAATCGACGACGCAATCCGCTTCGGCGCCGGCCTGCGCTGGTCGTTCATGGGCACCTTCCTCACCTACACCCTGGCCGGTGGCGATGCAGGCATGCGCCACTTCATGTCGCAGTTCGGCCCGGCGCTGAAACTGCCGTGGACCTACCTGCCCGCACCGGAACTGACCGACAAACTGATCGACGATGTGGTGGACGGCACCTCGGCGCAACTGGGTGAACGCAGCATTGCCGCACTGGAACGCTATCGTGATGACACCCTGCTTGCAGTGCTTGAAGCCGTAAAGAGCAGCAAGCAAACGCACGGCATGTCGTTCGGCGAATGAGGAGCCCCCAATGCCCGCACTGATCACCTATCGCACCCCAGTCCAGGAGGACTGGGTGGACTACAACGGGCACCTGCGCGATGCCTTTTACCTGCTGATTTTCAGCTATGCCACCGATGCGCTGATGGAGCGCATCGGCCTGGATGCCGACAGCCGGGGGCAGAGTGGGCATTCGCTGTTCACCCTGGAGGCGCACATCAACTACCTGCATGAGGTGAAGCTTGGCACCGAGGTGTGGGTGCAGACGCAGATCGTCGGTTTTGATCAAAAGCGCCTACACATCTACCACAGCCTGCATAGGAAGGGATTCGACGGAGTATTGGCGGCTAGCGAGCAGATGCTGCTGCACGTCGACCTGGCAGGGCCTAAAGCCGCACCGTTCAGCCCAATAAGCATTCAGATACTCCAAGAGCTGCTCCATGACCAACACGACCAGGCGGCAGCTTCCTTCGTAGGCCGCCAAATCACGTTATCTTGAACGGCAGCAGCTACCAAACCAGCGCAGACGGGTTACTATTTGATTTCGTCTGCACTGGTACGACCTCCAAGCAGCGGGTACCCAACCTGGGCTATTGCATGCCGAAGGAGACGCGGTGCACTAAGCCGTTCATGTAACCACCTCCTGCACGAGTGCGAACAAGCCCTGGCGGCAAGCCACTGCCCTCGTCCCAATTTCTGATCTGGAAGTTGCCCTTATAGCTACCTGTGAAGCAAAGACTTCGACGGTCGTCGGCGTTAAGGAAACAAAGCTTGGTATTAGCCCCGGGGAAAGCATACACCTTCGCGGAGCGTGATTTTCCGCCGGCTACTACGTCGCATCCTGGAAAATCTGAAATATTGGCCACCTTGCCTTGGTACAGGCGAAACGTACAGGTATCACCTTGATAGTCTGCGAGAGAATAAAGTTTAATAGTTACGGAAGTGTCCAGAGTGTACACGATGTTTCGAACTTTTCCGATCAACGGTTCATGACCAGGAAGGCTTTCTCGCCCCAGCCCATCAGGCAATGTGCCTGATGCATCAAGGTCCGCCACCTGAAAGTTGCCCGTGTAAGACCCGCGGTAACAGGCATAGTCAAAATCGGTGGCGTAGAAACACAACCTCATTCCAGCTTTGAAATTCTGAACTTTAACCGAATGTACTTCATTGCAGTTGGGGCGTATGTCATTGGGGAGAAACTCTAGGCTGCAATGGCGCCCAGAAAAATTCTTTTCGGGGTAGAATTCCAACTCCATAGGTGGCGCAAGCGGCACGGGATAGAAATTCTCTACCGTTTCCCTGCGTTCGTTAAAGAGGCGCGCGACATCATGATGTGCCTCAGTCCCAAGAGGAATGCCCTGATACGTCAGCCGAGGGTTTGAGTGGTACGCAACGCCCGGGCACGTTGGCGAGCAGCCGTACGACATCTGCGTGCGGAACCTGGGCGATCCTGTATATCGATAGCCATACATATAGGGCGGATCGCCCTCCTCCTTACCTTCCTTCCAGTTATGGCTGGCGCCCAAGTTATGACCGAGTTCGTGAGCAAGCGCGTCGGTACAACTAATGACCGAGTGAGCCCGGGCTTTACTCGACGCAAGCCAGGCCTGACCGCATAGCGCAGTCGCTGTAGAATACATCGACACCATATCCGCTCCCAACGCCTCTCTCCTGCGCAAGACATTCCCCGCGAACGGTTGGGCTAGACGGATATCATTCAGTTGCTGTTTGTAATCTCTTCCGGTTTCGTCGTAAGGCTCATCAAAAAAGCCGGCCAGTTCATATGTGATCTGCACGTCACTGTTTTTCATGTACTGGTTAGCAGTGAAAAGCGCCAGGGCGAGTTCAAGCCGATAGTAGGGGCTTTTGGCCCTTCGTTGATCAGTGGCCAGAAACATCACGCGTATTGTGCTGTGCGCGGACTGCGGAACTTTCCCTTGGGTTTCATCGAGCGCCTGCCCTGCTGGGTCGACGAGGGGTTCGCCTTCCGCAGGAAGCTTGGATTCATCAACCTTGATCAGCACATACTGACCCGAGCCGATTGAATCCAGCCGATAACGCTGCCCTTCGACAATTACGCGGCCCGCCAACTTGTCACCCTCACGCACCAAAGAGAGGTAGTAAAGCGGATCGTTTTCGATCTCCGAAGCAGATGCCGCATGGGCCGCTTTCCATGCCGACGGCTTGTAGCCCACCCAACCGTCAATACCCGGTGTGATGGTGGTGAAATCGCGTAAATGAAACTGCGCGGTTTTACCGTCCGGTAAGCTCACCGCCAAATCCTGCGTTTGCTGGCTGATAAGTGCCGGGTTGATCTTCACCAGCGTAAACTCTGCGTTCGCAGGGTCGGCCAGCAATGTGGCCAGGTTGCCGCTAGCCGTGTCTAGCAGGCCCTTGCGCGTAGGGGTGGGTTCTAGGGTGAACAGTTGGGCTGGGGTACTTGTGGCTGCAGTGACGGTGGGACCAGAGGACGAACAGCCCCCAAAAAACATCACTGTTGAAGCCAGCAGAATCCTGTTCCAGATTGCCGTTTTCACATTGCCGCTCCTGAGGACATTCATCACCCTCAGCAGATCATTACCCCAGCTTTACTGTCACCTGACAGAAATGCCAGGTGGATGGATGTGCAGGAACACGCAGTTGGTTTAAAACAAAAAAATAACCCCGGAAAGCCGTGAGCATCCGGGGCCAAGAGCGAGCAACATCCACTGTGCATGATTGAGGGTGACCAAACCCTCGTGGACCGTGAATGGATGCAGTCTGCTGGCTTCCCGGCACCTGCAATTAGCCGGGAGCGACCTGTTCTTAGCCAAACCAGCCATTGCGACATTCTGCCCTTGCGGGCGTGTCGCTGCAGACACAGAATCGGTCGTAAATCACAGCAGCACTCTCTTAGCGATAAAAGGGACAACAGCCATGATGCATGCGGATTTGATAGACCAGGACGACCTGGCAGACCACCTGCGCGCACGCGGGTTCGACATTCCCGCCGGGGCCAGTGCCGAGCAGGCCTGCGAAGCGGTGGTGCGCGGGCTGACCGAGCCCAATGCGCGGGCGCTCAAGGGCATGGTCGAACAGATGTACACCGGTAGCGCGACGATCTTGCCGGCGGTTCGCCAGGCCATCGACAAGCAGCTGTTGCCGGCGCTGGCCCAGTTCAGCCGCCGCGCCTGATTTCGCCAGTTCCGGCCCTTTCGCGGGGCAAGCCCGCTCCTACAGGGAAATCACCATCCGTGGACGGGTGGATAACCTGTAAGAGCGGGCTTGCCCCGCGAAGAGGCCAGTACAGGCTTACGCAGGTTCGGCCAGTTTCTCCAGCTCAACGGTCCGGTCGAACAACCGTGCCAACCCCTGCTGATGAGTCACCCCCACCACCGTACACCCCGGCAATTCCCGCCTGAGCATCTCCAGCAACGACCGCGCACTCTCGATATCCAGCTGGCTGGTCGCCTCATCCAGGTACAAGGTATCCGGCCGATACACCAGCGCCCGCGCCAGGCTAAGCCGCTGCTGTTCGCCCCCTGAAAACACCCGCTCCCACTCCTGCTCGTCATCCAAGCGGCCACTGAGCCCGACTTTGGACAATGCCTCCAGCAGCAATCGGTCATCCCCAACCACTAACTGTGGATAAGCCAACAACCCACGCAAACTCATGCGCGGCAGGTAAGGCTTCTGCGGCAACAGCAAGCTGCGCCCCGGCGGCAACTGCCACTCGCCTAGGCAGTAAGGCCACAGCCCCTGCAAGGTCCGCAGCAAGGTCGACTTGCCCAGCCCGCTGCGTCCACCCAGGCGCACCCATTCGCCCTGCCCGACGCGCAGGTCGAGTGTTTCCAGCAGCACACCACCATCAGGCTTGCACAGCGTCAGCCCCTGGGTGCACAGGCAGTGCCCCTGTGGCGCCGCAAGCACTTGCTGGCGGCTCGCGGCAATCGCCTGCTCGAACTGCTCCAGCCGCTGCAATGCCGCACTCCAGCGCACCAGCTTGTGATAGAGCTTGATGAACCAGCTGAGCGAGCCGTGCACAGCGTTGAAGGCACTGCGGATCTGCATCAGCCCACCCAGGGTGATGGTCTTGGCCATGAACGCTGGCAACGCGGCGAACACCGGGATGATCAGGCTCAGACGCTCGTAGGAGACGGTGAACAGGCTGAGGTTGCGCTCGCGCCCCATCAGCTGCCGCCAGTTGTCGGCGATGGCGCGAAAGCGCGTGGCCAGGTGCTCGCGCTCGACGGCCTCGCCCCGGTACAGCGCGATCTGCTCGGCATGGTCGCGCTTGCGCAGCAGGCTTGCGCGAAAATCGGCCTCGCGATGCTCACGCTCGTAGTTCAGTGCATGCAGCGGCCTGCCGATCAGGTGCGTCAGCAGGCTGCCGGCCAAGGTGTAGGCCAGAACGATCCACACCAGATAGCCATGCACCGTGAAGGTCTCGCCGAACAGGCTGAAAGTCTGCACACCCGACAGGTTCCACAGGATCAGCATGAACGCGCCAACCTGCGCCAGGTTGATCACCAGGGAGGCCACCAGCTCGATGCTCAGGCCGACCATCAGATCGATGTCCTGGGCGATGCGCTGGTCGGGGTTGTCCGGCTCGCCGGTCAGCCCCAGACGGTAGAACGCCTGGTCGGCGAGCCAGGTGTCGGTCAGGCGCCCGGTCATCGCCTGGCGCCAGCGCAACTCCAGGCCTTTGCGGATGTAGTCCATGGCCACGATGATCAGCACATAGCTGCCCAGGTACAGCGCGTATTCGCCGACCAGGCCATACAGCCCCGCCGTGTCGAACGCGGCCAGGGTGTCATAGAAGGTCTTGCTCCAGCTGTTGATCAGCACATTGATCTGCACCACCAGCAGCCCCAGGCCGATCACCGCTGCCAGCATCAGCCTGGCTGGCCATTGCCGGCGGCTGGCCCAGAACGGGCGGCTCAGGCGATAGAACGTACGCAGGGTTTTCACATCGCCTGCTCCAACGCCGCAGGCGATGGCAGCACGCGCAGTTGCACCTGATTAGCACGAGGGAACAGCTGTTTCGCTTGCTGTTGCAGCGCTGGCAGGCTCAAAGCTTCAGGCAGTTGCGTCTGAGTCTGCAAGTAGCGCGGGTCATGCCAGCGGCGGTCACTCAGGATCAGGCGCTTGAACTGGGTTTGCGGGTCTTCGCGGCGTTTGCTCTCCTGGCGCTGGAACTCGGCGCGCTCACTACGCAGCCATTGGGCATCCGGATGCAGCTCGGCCAACGTCTGCTGGGCCATGGCCCACAGCTCGTCGACCCGCGCCGGGTCGCAGGTGAAGCTCAGGCTGCTCTCGATGCGCTGGGTGTCGGCATTCAGTTCGCTTTCGAACCGCAAGCGATACACGCCGGCAGCCTCACCCCGCAGCTGGGCTTTCAGCCGCTGGTTGGCCAGATCGCGCAGCACCGCTACCCGTGCCGCCGCTTCCGGGCTCCAGGCCTGGGGCTGATAGCTGCTGGCTTGCAGAACGGCACGCGGTTCCAGCGCGATCGCCAGGTCATCACGACGCTGGCCGGGCTGTTGCAAAGCCTGCTGGCTACCCAACGGCGCTGTACGCGGGATGGTCGCGAGCAGTTCACCGACCATTTTCTCCAGCGATTCCGGCGCCGTGTCCGCCATCAGGTAATAGGTCACCGGCGCACCCGCCAGGCGCTTCCAATCGGCACTCAGCTGTTCGGCGCTCAGTTGTTCAAGGGCGTCGATATCCGGTGACCGCCAATGGTCGAGGCCGTACTTGAGCACACGCTGCCGGCTTTCCTGCAGCCCGCGTACGTCATCCGGGCGGCTGCGCAGGCGTTGCAGCAAGGCATCGCGCGTGGTGCTGAACACTTCCGGGTCGATGCTGGCCAGTTGGCTTACCCGATAGCTCTGCATCAGCGCCAGCAGTTGCTCCGGTGCTGCGCCAAGGTTGAGTTGCAGGCGCTGGGGCTGCTGGTCGAAGCCAAGCGTGGCGTGCTGTTCCTGGCGCCAGGTTGCCAGAGCCTGCTGATCCATCCCGGGCAGGCCGCTGTGCATGGCCAGTTGCGCGGCCATCTGCAAGCGCCACGCCGGGGTACCGGCAAGGTGATAGCCAGCGGACGAATCGACCTGCAGTAACCACTTGCCTTCCGGGCCATTACGCTTGAGCCAGACCAGGCGATCACCGTTGCTCAGTTGCCAGTACTCGACCTGCTGTTCAGGGAAAACCTTGCGCTCAACGATGCTGCCAGTACCCACCGCTGGGGGCATGACCAGCCTGGGCGGCGCAAGCGCAACCTTTGCTTGCCGGGCTGGCGCGCTGAGTGCGCGAGCGGCCAGTTCGGCCTGCTGCTGCTCAACCTCGGCGACACTCGGCAACACCACGTCGGCACTGCCTGCGGCGCTGAACTGCAGCACCCGGTCCGGACTGGCGAGCCAACGCCGCAGGCGCGCATCGAGATCAGCGCGCTCGATGCTACCCAGCACCTCAAGATAGCGCTCGGCGACAGCCTGGCGTTCGCTGAGCGCATTGCCCTGCACGGCAGCATTGTTAAGCTGCTCGACCCATTGTTCGAAGGTACGCAGCCCGTGGTTGGCCAGCGTCTTGTCGCCCAGCTTGCGAATGTGTTCGCGCTCGCGCTGCAGATCTGCCTGGGTGAAGCCGTGCTGGCGCAACCGCTCGATCTCGGTCAGCAATTGCTGCAATGCCTGGGCGTGAGCCTGGCCTTGGACACTGGCGGCGACGCCCAGCACACTGGAATGCTCGCCGATCAGGGTCTTCTGCACGATCAGGCTGCCCACACCAGGCTCGCGCGGCTGGCGGCGCAGGCTGTCGAGCATGGCGGCCAGGGTCATGCGGTCGATCAGCCGTTCGCGCAAGGCGGCACGCGTTGTGCCGCGGCTGTCGGGTTCGTGGGCGCGGAACAGCATCGCCACCTGGTTGCTGCCCGACTGCGGGTCCTGCAGGCGGAATACCTTGAGCTTGTCGTCCAGCGGCAACTCACGCTGCTCACGGCTCGGCACTGCACCAGCCTTGGCCGACCCGAAGGCCCGTTCGATCTGCGCCAGCATCACCTGCGGATCGAAGTCGCCCACGGCTGACAGCACCATGTTGTTCGGCAGGTACCAACGCGCCTGATAGGCCTTGAGGCTGTCCAGGCTGGCCGAGCGGATTGCCGCTTCGTTGCCGATGGTGCGGTGCCCGGGATAGCGCGAGCCGACCCGCTGCGAAGCGGTGCGTTGCTCATTCATGCGTTGTGCCACGCCCAGCCCGCCACGCCATTCCTCGATCACGATCGGGCGCTCGCGCTCCAGGTCCTGGGCGTTGTAGTCACCGGCGAAGGCCAGATCGGCCAGCGCCTGCAATGCCTGCGGGGCCTGGCGAACGCCAGCGGGCGGGCCGATCAGGTATTGGGTGCGCTCGTAGTTGGTCACCGCATTGAAGTGGCGGCCCTGCACCCAACCCAGGCCGGTCATGCGCTGGCGCAGGTTCTGGCTGCCGCCGGCGCGGCTGTGGAAGGTCAGGTGCTCGACCATGTGCGCCACGCCGACCTGGTCGTCGGCTTCGTCCACCGAGCCGGCCTTGACCGTCAGGCGCAGGTCCAGGCGGCCGGTTTGCGAAGGTTCGCGCACCAGGCGATAGGCCAGGCCGTTGGCCAGTTGGCCATGCACCACCTGGGCATCCCAGGGCAGAGGCGCGTCGGGTTCGTTCACTGTGGCGCAGGCGCCGAGCAGCAGGGGGCCGAGCAGGCCCGCGATGAGCTTGTTCATCAGGTTATCCACGGTGTTGTTATGGGGTCAGAAGCGGTAGCCGACTTCCAGCCAGTACTGGCGGCCGACTTCGTAGCTCACCAGGCTCACCGACTCACGGCTGGTGATCTTGTTGACCTTGTCGGTGACGTTGGTGATATCGACGTTGACGAAGAACGCCTGGTCCTTGCCGGTGGGGATGTCCCAGGCCAGTTTCATGTCCCAGGTCGGGGCCGCCGGCGTGGCCACGGTCTCGTAGCGGCTGAGCACCTCGCCGTCGACCTCGATGTCCTCATCCAGGTTGACGACCTGGTCGTACGCACCGCGATAGCGCAGGAAGTTGCTGATCGACAGGTTCCACTGGGGGATGTCGGTGATGGTAGTCAGCCGCGCGGTCCAAGGCCGGTTGTAATCGCTGCCCGGCAGTTCGTTGTAGGGGATGCGCTTGCCGTCGAGCACCACATCGTTGCCGGCCAGCTCGTCACCGTCCAGGCCGGCCTCGTAGGTCGAGCCGTAGCCACTTTTCGTCCGCGACCAGTCCAGGGCCAGCTGCACACTGGTGCTGGTGCCCCTGAAACGCAGCGGCTGCATCGGCGTGACGGTCAGGCTGAGGTTCTCGGTTTCGCTGGTGCCGGCGTTGAGGTAGGCGTAGTAGTCCTTGCTGTAGCCCTCCGGAATATCCTTGGCATCCAGGTTGTAATAGGGCCGAGTGCGGTAGATCTGGCCCTTGCCCTTGCGGTTGACGTACTTGAGCTGAAACTCGGTGTCGAACCAGCGCTGGTTGAGCCCCAGCATCAATTCATCGTCATAGGGGATGTCCATGCTGGAGAACTTGCTCATGTTCTTGTTCTGGCTGGACAGGACCCAATCGCTGGTCTGCGTGGCGCGGGTATAGCGCGAGGTGAACTGCTGGCGGCCATCGGCCAGGCGATACTTGAACAGGTTGCGGCCGTAATAGCGGTTGGCACCGAACACCAGTACCGTGCTGCGGTCGCCGAAGAAGTCGTAGTCGCCGGCAAAGCGTGGCGCCAGGCTTTTCTTCTCCATGTAGTCGTCGCCCTCAAAGCGCAAACCGGGGCGCAGGGTGAGGTTGCCGTAGCCGATCTCGTCCTGCGCGAACAGCGCGTACTTCTTCTGCGTCATTTCGATCTCGCCGGCGCCGTAGACCATCATCGCCGAGCCCCACTGGCGGTTGTTGCCGTTGAGCAACTGGCCGTTCGAGCACCAGCGGTCGCCGCCGTTGCACACGCCGTTGTCGCGCTTCAAGGTGGTGATCGACAGGGCGTCGTCCTCACGTTCCCAGCTCGCCCGCTGATAACCCAGCTCCAGGCCAGTGGTCAGGCTGTGCGCGGCCGCGCCGAGGCTGAAGGTCTGCCAGTCGGCCTTGAGCTTGTAGTCGAGGCTGCGCTGGGTCTGGTACAGGCTGCCGAACCCACCCTCGGCGCTGCGCGCGTTGCTGTCGTCAGGGTTGCCCCAGTCCTTGGTGTCGGACCAGTACCACTTGATCTCTTCATTGCGATCGGAGTCGCGCGAGGCATACAGGTTGCTGACCGCCAGTTGCTGCGTCCAGCGCGCGTTGTCGCCCTCAAAGATGGCCTTGAACGAGCCCTGCCAGCCACCATTGATGTTGGTGTAGCCCGAGTCGCGGTAGTCCTCGCGGTAGTAGGTGTTCTCCTGCGGGGCGTAGACGATCGAGGTGTCCAGGGTCAGGCGGTCGCTGACGTTCCAGTACGTTTTGAGCAGGAAGTTGTCCAGCGCCCGGGTCTGCTCCTGTTCGTTGTCGTTGTCAGGGCTGTTGTAGCCGTTGGCATAGGTGCGCAGCGGCAGGTACGAGCGCTTCTGCGAGAAGTTGAACAAGGCGCCGAAATCGTCGGTGAAGTGCCCTTCGAGCGTGCCGCGCAGGGTGGTCTTGGTGAACTCGGGCTGGTTCTTCTCGTTCGACGAGGTGTCGAAGGTTTCCTTGTTTTCCCGGGTGATGTGGTAGCTCGTCCACTCCGAGCGGGTCATGGCGTAGGACAACTTGCCATGCAGGTCGTGGCTGGGGCGACGGGTGATGGCATCGACCACGCCGCCATTGAAGCCACCGTACTCGACCGGCACGTTGCTGTCGTAGACCTTGATCTCCTCGAGCAGGTCGGCGTCCAGGGCGATGCCGTGCGAACGGCTGGGCGCCGAGTCGAACTGGCGGGTTTCGTTGTAGCCGTGGGCACCGGGGTCGAGGTCGTTGTTGATCGAGATGCCGTCGATCATGAAGTTGTTCTGGTAGAACTTGGCGCCGTTGATGCTGATGTCGGCAGGGTCGATTTCGCCTGGCGTGTTGGAGCTCTTCTGCGCAGTGCTGAACTGCACGTTGGGGTGCATCTGCAGCAGGGTGGTGATGTCGCCGTTGGCACCAGGGAAGGCCTGGATCGCCTTGCGGTCGATGACCTTGGCGCCCATGTAGCTGTTCTCTTCGGTGTCGCCGAGGATCACCGTGTTGTGCAGTTCGACGGCACCGTTGTCGGCCTGCAGCAGGCGAAACATCAGGGTGCCGTATTCGTAGTCCCAGGTGATGCCGGTGCCCAGCAACAGCTGCGCCAGCGCAGCCTCGCTGCTCAGATGGCCACTGACGGCGGTGGAGTGCTGGCCTTCGAGCAGGTCCGGGTCGACCGACACCTGCAGGCCGCTTTGCTGGCCGAAGGTGATCAGGGCGATGGCCAGTTTCTGGGCCGGAATGTCGAACGCGTGGACCTGGGCCAGTTCCGAACCTGGCTGGGTCGCTTCTTCGGCAGACGCAGGCAGCATCGCCAGCACACTGCACATGCCGAGCACCCCGGCCCCCGCCACAGATTTCAGGCGCAACGACCAACCCCGCGCACCGCGCGGCTTCCGGCTTGTTGTTTGAGTCATCCCACATCCCCGCCCCGGACAGTCGCCGGGCAGCAAAATTGAATACGAATCGATATCAGTTGTTGCGCGCGAGGGAGAAGACGGGGCAGTGCGGGGAATTTTCAGGAAATTGTGAAATTATTTTTTTGGGGATCGTGGTGGGTTTTAGAAGGGCCCGTCTTGAGTGCTCTGGCGCCTGTGAGATCGAGCGCCGCCCGTGCGGCGCTCGATCTCACAGGCGCTGAAAATCTCACGGTGAACACACGGAGGCCCCCGCTGATCTCAAGGCTTACCGAGCACCAACAGCCAGGGCCCATAACTGCGCACTTCTCAACCATGCGGCCGGATCACCGCGCGCAAGGCCGTCTCAGGCTTGCGCAGGTCATAAACCCCAGTGACACGCTTGTTGCCAACGCTTCATCGCGCAGCACCACCTGTCCCGGCAGGTATTGCGCCAGCACCTGCACCACCTCAGCCACACGCTGGTCATCGGCGATCAACTGCGAAGCCTGTCAGCGAGATCGGCCATCGATAAACGTAACGTTTATAGCCGAGCCCTTCAAAAGCCGCCAAAATCCAGCTAGAAACTATAATCCCGTCAACTCATGCAGATGTAAAGCAAGGCAACAAAATGCCAGCCAACCCAAAACGTGTGGAAGGCCCCAACTAGCTGAACTGGATGTAACAAGGAAGATCGAGTAAATGGACTTTTTAAACAGGATCCCAACATGGGACGAAATAGAGCGAAATCTTGAAACCAAATTTGGCGAGTTAAACCAAGGCATTCAAACGTCTTGGTATGATACTACCCACAGCTGGGATGGATTTACACGACGTTTAAACCATCAATTTGATCGAGCTTATGGGAGCATAGGAGGAGATCGAATTGATGCCGTCCGCGAGGCACTTTACCGCGCAGAGCCTATTTTTTTAGAGCGAGTCAGGCAACATTGGTCAGCGATTAACATAAACCAGATAATCGACATACTTCGCACGCTTGCAAAAGAAGTATCCATGATTCTTGGAGGCAGCATAGCCATTGGTTCCATTGTAGGCGGGGCTGCTGGCTCACTGGCGTTTGGTGCAGGAGCAGCTCCCGGTGCGATTGCCGGAGGCGCTATTGGACTGGAAGTTGGCAATCTCGTACTTGTCGGCTTAGGCTTATCAGCAATCACTGAGTACTTCCTTCTTGGAGCACCTCAATGCCTAGCCACACTTCAAGATGGTATTATTACTGCCTGGCAGTCCGAGGATGGATTACCGAGTGGGCTTGATCCAACCGGAGGATCTGCAGCTCGACGAGAGGAGATGATAAGCCGAGCCGCCAACCAACTGGCCAGAGGACAGGAGCAACTGATCCAATTGCTACTCTCTGCAATAGTCGCTTACCTATTGCGCGGTCCGATCAACTCCGGCATTTCCAACAGCATGGAAAGCATTGCTTCCAGAAGTCTGAATTTCCAGGCTGAACTGACAAACAGCGCACTAGCCTCTTGGCTAGGCAAGAACCAGATCGCAATATTGTCGCACCCGGAACTGCAGCCACCATCAGGACAAGCCTTAACAAAAATCAGGACATCAACCGAATTTGAGGCCCCAAAATGGGAGAACGTTCGATTTAGAGCCGATGGTGATTTCGGGAACCTACCTGCACTGAGACAGCTGTATGTCCGAGAAGTTTTCGATCTGCAGCAACGTGTAGCCGCAATGAGAGGCTCGACAGAGAGCCTTGAGGCGATTGCAAAATTCGCCTATTCCTCCCGCACAAAAATCAAGTTAAAGTACAGAGAGTTTACACCTCCAGACCTTTTGAAAACAATTGACGAGCGCAACATAGGAAAATACGGCGATAAACTCGGACCAACATTTGAATGGCTTGTTGAAAAAGGCAAGTCTTTTGAGCAAATCATCGAGAGCGCAACTCGCTCCGGCGGTGGAGACTTATTTTAATGAACAGCCTAAGACTGGACGCTTTAAACATAGAAACCATGCACTCTGGGCGAGCCTGCCTCAATTTAACTTCACACATAAATTGGGATGACTTCCCGGAATATGCAAAAGCAGTACTTAATCTACTTGATGGCAACATCGATAAAAAAACTGACGCTATCGACATAAGAGTATGGGAGGTGACTATTGACAAAGAGAGATTTTATCTGACCTACGATGACTTCCCGGTGATGGTTTCCATCGAGTCCTTGAGCTCAAGAGGGGACGTATTACTATCCGACTTCAAGATCAAACTAGAAAGTTAGGCTACCTAGCAGTGCGATGTACTATGTAATTCTCTAGAGAGCCCTCTCTGCGCCGAGGCTCTCTCCCCCTCTCTTAGCTAGCGGCGCCCTATATCATCAAGGCTTCGCTGATACCAACAGCCAAGGCCCATAACTGCGCACTACACCCCCATGGGGCCGAATCACCGCTCGCAGGGCCGCCTCAGGTTTGCGCAGGTCATACACGCCAGTGACACGCTTGTTGCCCAACGCCTCATCGCGCAGCACCACCTGTCCCGGCAGGTACCGCGCCAGCTCCTGCACCAGCTCTGCTACGCGCTGGTCATCGGCAATCAACTGCCCCTGACGCCAAGCCGCTGCCTGCGAAGGCACGAAGGTTTTTACCTGTACGATGCCCTCGACATAACGCAAGCGCTCTCCGGCCGTGAGGGCATCCGAGAGCACATGCCCATCAGCAGCATCTTCTACCCGCACCGAGCCATGCTGCACATCCACCCCCGCCCTGCCCGGCCGCAGCGCTACGTTGAAGGCGGTGCCGGTCACCGTCACCTTGATCGCATCGGCGCGCACATGGAACGGCTTGGCCTTGTCGGGCTTGACCTCGAAGAACGCTTGGCCCGTGAGCAGCTTCACGTCGCGATGACCGCCGGAATAGTCCACGGCAATGGCTGTGTCGCTGTCCATCTGCACCACGCTGCCGTCGGCCAGGGTGATATCGCGGGTTTCGCCCTGGGCGGTGCGGTAGTCGGCTTGCAGACGCAGGCTCAAGGAGGGCGCGACGGCGATCAGCAGGCAGGCCGCAACAGCAGCGCCCAGCCACCAGCGACGCCGCCGCGCAGGTAGTTGCACCACCGGCGCCTTGGGCCATTGCTCGGTGGTGGTCGGCGCCAGCTGCCCAGTGAGCTGCCAGACCCGCTCGGCCTTGCGATAGGCCTCGGCGTTGGCCGCGTCGCTCGCGCACCACTGCTCGAACTCACCGCGCAGCAGCGGATCGTGCGGGGCCTGCTGCAAGCGCAGCAACCAGTCCAGGGCCTGCTCGCGGCGACGGGTGATGAGGTCTGCTGACGTCATGTCGGGCAAGGCTCCTGGGGGCTCGAAGGTGCGAAGGCCGCGAAGGGTCGCACAGAGTCGCCCCGTTCAGCAAAAGACGCGGCAGCCTGGTGTTTTTTCACAGGTCATCCTCCAGCCGCGCCATGCAGTGGCTGAGGGCGTCGCGCACCAGCTGGTGCACCAGGCTGACCGAGACGTTCAGGTGGCTGGCCACCTCTTGCAGGGTATGACCGCCCAGGCGGTGCATCTCGAAGGCCACGCGGGTGCGCAGGGGCAGTTCTTCAAGCGCGCGGCTGATGGCGCTGAGTTCGTTCTGCTGGGTGACCGCCTGTTCGGGCGATGCACTGCTGGACGGCAACTCGGCGAGGATCTCGTCGCCGCCAGGCTGGGCCTTTTCGGTGGCACTGCGGCGGGTCTGGTCGAGGGCCAGGTTGCGCACGATGCGGTACAGGTAGCTGGCCGGGTGGCGGATGTCGGCGTCGTCCTGCTGCCGGCTGAAGCGCAGCCAGGCTTCCTGCACCACATCCTCGGCACGCGCGCGGCAGCCGACGATCGGCGCGGCATAGTCGAGCAATGCCGCCCGATGGGCCAGGTAGAGCTGGAGTTTGTCGTCCGCCACGGGGTGGTATGCCAGAGTGTTTCGGGGGCGGCGATGTTACCCGTAGTCGAGAATCATTATCAACCAATGTATTTATATTGCCAGTGCGGGCCTCTTCGCGGGCGCGCCCGCTCCCACAGGGACCGCACAAGTCTCGAGGATTGCACCTTACCTGTGGGGCGTGCCCGCGAAGCAGGCGACTCGGTATCAGAGCCTTACGCTGGCAAAAGTCGACTCGTTGCGCGCCTGGCTCAGGGCAGCCATCGGCCCGCTGTGCGGCGACAAGGTCATGGCCTGCGGAATCGGCATCATTGCCACCTGCTGCGTGGTGTTGGAGCCCACGCGCTCATCACGCGGCGGAATGCCGAAGTACTCGCGGTAGCATTTGGAGAAGTGCGGCGTGGAGACGAAACCGCACACCGATGCCACTTCGATGATCGACATGGGTGTCTGTTTGAGCAGCTGCCGGGCGCGGATAAGGCGCAGCTTCAGGTAGTAGCGCGACGGCGAGCAGTGCAGGTACTTCTGGAACAACCGCTCGAGCTGGCGCCGCGACACCGACACATACACCGCCAACTCGTCCAGGTCGATCGGCTCTTCCAGGTTGGCTTCCATCAGCGCGACGATTTCCTGCAACTTCGGCTGGTTGGTGCCGAGCATGTGCTTGAGCGGCACGCGCTGGTGATCCTGCTCGTTGCGAATGCGCTCGTAGACGAACATTTCGGAAATGGCCGCCGACAGCTCGCGGCCGTGGTCGCGGCTGATCAGGTGCAGCATCATGTCCAGCGGCGCGGTGCCGCCAGAGCTGGTGAAGCGGTTGCGGTCGAGGGTGAACAGCCGGGTACTCATGTTGACCCGTGGGTAGGCCTCCTGCATGGCGGCCAGGCATTCCCAGTGCACGCTGCAGTCAAAGCCGTCGAGCAGGCCGGCACAGGCCAAGGCCCAACTGCCCGTGCACACGGCACCCAGGCGCCGCGACTGACGCGCCTGGGCTTGCAGCCAGGTCACGTGCTCGCGGGTCACGGTGCGCTGAATGCCTACACCGCCGCAGACGATCACAGTGTCGATCGCAGGGGCGCTGTGCATGGCCGCGTCCGGGGTAATCTGCAAACCATCGCTGGCCCACACTTGGCCGCCATCGACCGTCAGCGTGTGCCAGCGGTACAGTTCGCGGCCGGACAGCTGGTTGGCCATGCGCAGGGGCTCCACAGCCGAAGCCAGGGAAATCAGGGTGAAATTGTCCAATAGAAGAAACCCGATGGACTGGGGTGCTGTGCGGTTCTGGGACGGGGTCCCGGAGGTGTAGGACGTCATCGCGGTTTCTCCTCACACAAATGCTGGATGTGCCTCAGGCGGGCACTCATTTTCTTGTTATTGCCCCCGCCACATGCCGGGGGGTGGGTGACCATTACCTACGCAAACGCCGTGCCTGAAATTGAATGGCCATCCAAAAAAACCTGAAAACGACCCCTTTGTCAGGCAAATCATAGGCTTTGGAGGTGCTGGCCAAGTTGTCTCAAACAGCCGTGCTAGGCGCCGTGCGGGTAACGGCTGAGCAGTTTGGTGACACGCCATGGGGCAGTTGCCCAGAAACGACACTGTTTAGTGTCACCGACAAGCCCCACACTGATTACGACATCCGGCAATTGGCAGATTCGAGCGCACCATAAAGGAGCATTGGCAGGCATTTTGCGCTGCCTTGAAACGCGAGGGCCTCTTGCCGGGTTCAACCGCCAAGAGGCCCTGGGTGCCTACTGGAACATCAGCATTCGATGGCACTGACCGCCAGGCCACCGCGGGAGGTTTCCTTGTACTTGTCGTGCATGTCGGCACCGGTGTCGCGCATGGTACGGATCACCTGGTCGAGGGAAATGAAGTGCTCGCCATCGCCACGCAGGGCCATTTGCACCGCGTTGATGGCTTTTACCGCAGCAATCGCGTTGCGCTCGATGCACGGCACCTGCACCAACCCGCCCACCGGGTCGCAGGTGAGCCCCAGGTTGTGCTCCAGGGCAATTTCCGCGGCGTTTTCCAGCTGCGCCGGGGTCGCGCCCAACACTTGCGCAAGGCCGGCAGCGGCCATGGCGCAGGCAGAGCCGACCTCACCCTGGCAGCCTACTTCGGCGCCGGAGATGGAGGCGTTCTTCTTGCACAGGATGCCGACCGCCGCAGCGCCCAGGAAGAAATCGGTAACACTGGACTCATCCACCTCATCGCTGAAGCGCATGTAGTAGTGCAATACCGCCGGGATGATGCCCGCCGCGCCGTTGGTCGGCGCCGTCACCATGCGCCCGCCTGCGGCGTTCTCTTCGTTGACAGCCAGGGCGAACAGGTTGACCCACTCCATGGCACTCATGGTCGAGCCGATCACGTTGGGCTTGCCGATCTCCTGCAGGCTGCGGTGCAGCTTGGCGGCGCGGCGGCGCACATTGAGCCCACCGGGCAACGTACCCTCGTATTTCAGGCCGTTGTTGACGCATTCCTGCATGGCTTGCCAGAGCTTGCGCAAGCCGGCGTGAATCTCTTCTTCACTGCGCCAGACCTTTTCGTTGGCCATCATCAATTGCGACACGCTGAGGTCGTTTTGCTTGCACAGCTGCAGCAGCTCGGCGGCGCTGTTGAAATCGTACGGCAGCACGGTCTGGTCGGCATCCAGCACACCACTGGCGGCCTGCGCGGCATCCACCACAAAGCCGCCACCCACCGAGTAATAGGTGTCACGGTGCAACTCGCCCTGCTCGCCTTCGGCAACCAAGGTCATGGCGTTGGGGTGGTAGGGCAGGTTCTCGTCCAGCAACAGCATGTCGCGCGCCCACACGAACTCGACAGGCAGGCGCCCGTCCAGCTTGAGGGTATTGGTTTCGCGCAGGTCGGCGATGCGCGGCACGATCTGGGTCGGGTCAATGGCGTCTGGCCATTCCCCCATCAGCCCCATGATGGTGGCGTTGTCGGTGCCGTGGCCGACGCCGGTGGCCGACAGCGAGCCATACAGGCGCACCTCGATCCGCCGCACCCGTTCCAACTCGCCGCGCTCGCGCAGCCCTTGGACAAACAGGGCGCCAGCACGCATGGGGCCGACGGTGTGGGAGCTGGAAGGCCCGACACCGATCTTGAACAGGTCGAACACGCTGATGGCCATTACCGAATCACCTCTTGCTGGGCTTGTCTGTGCGCGCCATGCGCACGGCGGGGTAGCTGCTAGGCTCAAGCAGGGCCGCCTTGAATTGCCAGCATCATCGGGCTTTTACCGGCCGCCTCGCCGTCTGCAACCGACGCCATTTTGTCCAGCAGCGCCGCACCGGTTTCACCTGGGGAATGGGCCCGACACGCCGTTTTCCATCGGCCTGTTGACGCAAAAATGCGGGCGAGGGGTTGGAAAAATCCATAAGCGACATCGCCCATACTGGATACGACCCGTTCCGTACTGGATACGACCCTACCAGTAGGCGATTGCCCGGCGGTGGAGGATTATCGAAAGCGACTCGTAAAGCACGGCCACGCATCCTGCCCTCTGCAGGCCTGGTCGACCGGACCGTCAGAACGTTCGGCGACCCACGCGAACCCGAAGACAAAATCTCAGGAGTCCACCCATGAAAGGTACACCCTCGCTGTTGCTGGTTGCGTTGCTGTCCGCACCGTTGCTGGCTCAGGCCGCCGAGCCCGAGCAGTGCCAGACGGTTCGTTTCTCCGATGTCGGCTGGACCGACATCACGGTCACCACTGCGACCACCAGCGTTGTGCTCGAAGCACTGGGTTACAAAACCCACACCACCATGATCTCGGTACCAGTGACCTACAAGTCGCTGGCTACCGGCAAGGACCTGGACGTGTTTCTCGGCAACTGGATGCCGACCATGGAAAACGATATCAAGCAGTACCGCGACGCCGGCACTGTGGACACCGTGCGCGCCAACCTGGAAAACGCCAAGTACACCCTGGCCGTGCCCCAGGCGCTGTATGACAAGGGCCTGAAGGATTTCAGCGACATTGCCAAGTTCCAGAAGGAGCTGGGCGGCAAGATCTACGGCATCGAACCCGGCAACGATGGCAACCGCACCATCCAGAGCATGATCGACAAGAACGCCTTCGGCCTGAAAGACGCCGGCTTCAAGCTGGTGCAGTCCAGCGAGGCCGGCATGCTGTCGCAGGTCGACCGGGCGCAGAAACGTGGCGAAGCCATGGTGTTCCTGGGCTGGGAACCGCACCCGATGAACACCCGCTTCAAGATGCAGTACCTGACCGGAGGGGACGAATACTTCGGCCCCGACTTCGGCAAGGCGACCGTATACACCAACACCCGCAAAGGCTACGTGCAGGAGTGCAGCAACGTTGGCCAACTGCTGAAGAACCTGTCGTTCGAGCTCAAGGATGAAAGCATCATGATGGGCTACGTCCTGGACGACAAGATGAAGCCCGAGGCCGCTGCCAAGAAATGGCTCAAGGACAACCCAGGCAAGCTGGACACCTGGTTGGCCGGCGTGACTACCGTGGATGGCAAACCCGGCCTGGAGGCGGCCAAGGCCAAGCTGACGCAATAACGCAATTCGCCATAGCGCTACCTCGGGGCAGGACCGTGCCTGCCCCGGGTTGAGTTCAATCTATGCAGGTGGAAGCTCGCTATCATGCTTATCGATCAGAAAATACCGCTGGGTCAGTACATCGCCTCGTTCGTTGAATGGCTGACCCTGCACGGCGCGAATTACTTCGACGCCATCGCACAGGGCCTGGAGTTCATGATCCACGGCGTCACCAGTGCCTTGACCTGGTTCAACCCGTTCGTCCTCACCGCCCTGTTCGCCGCCCTGGCGCACCTCATCCAGCGTAAATGGTCGCTGACCGCATTCGTCGCCCTGTCGTTCCTGTTGATTCTCAACCTGGGTTACTGGCAGGAAACCATGGAAACCCTGGCACAAGTGACCTTCGCCACCGTGGTGTGCGTGGCCATCGGTGTGCCGCTGGGCATCGTCGCCGCGCACAAACCCATGTTCTACACCGCCATGCGCCCGGTGCTCGACCTGATGCAAACGGTGCCCACCTTCGTGTACCTGATCCCCACCCTGACGCTGTTCGGCCTGGGCGTGGTGCCAGGGCTGATCTCGACCGTGGTGTTCGCCATCGCCGCCCCTATCCGCCTCACCTATCTGGGCATCTGCGACGTACCGCAGGAGCTGATGGACGCCGGCAAGGCGTTTGGCTGCTCGCGCCGCCAACTGCTCACCCGTATCGAACTGCCGCATGCGATGCCCAGCATCGCCGCCGGCGTTACCCAGTGCATCATGTTATCGCTGTCGATGGTGGTGATCGCCGCCCTGGTCGGCGCTGACGGCCTGGGCAAACCTGTGGTCAACGCACTGAACACCGCCGATATTTCCCTGGGCTTCGAAGCGGGCCTGGCGATCGTGCTGCTGGCGATCATGCTCGACCGTATCTGCAAGCAACCGGAACTGCCGGTAAGGGGTGAAGCATGAGCATCATTCGTTTCGAAGACGTCGACGTCATTTTCTCCAACAAGCCACGCGAGGCGCTGGCACTGCTGGACAAAGGCCAGACTCGCGAGCAGATCCTCAAGCAGACCGGCCTGGTGGTGGGCGTCGAAAAAGCCAACCTGGACATCCAGAAGGGCGAGATCTGCGTGTTGATGGGCCTGTCCGGTTCGGGCAAGTCGAGCCTGCTGCGCTGCATCAACGGCCTGAACACCGTCAGCCGCGGCAAGCTGTTTGTCGAACATGAAGGCAAGCACATCGACATCGCCCACTGCACCCCGGCCGAGCTGAAAATGATGCGCACCAAGCGCATTGCCATGGTGTTCCAGAAGTTTGCCCTGATGCCCTGGCTGACGGTACGCGAGAACATCAGCTTTGGCCTGGAAATGCAGGGCCGGCCAGAAAAGGAACGGCGCAAGCTGGTCGACGAGAAGCTTGAGCTGGTGGGCCTGACCCAGTGGCGCAACAAGAAGCCGGACGAACTGTCGGGCGGCATGCAGCAACGTGTTGGCCTGGCCCGCGCGCTGGCGATGGACGCCGACATCCTGCTGATGGACGAACCCTTCTCGGCACTGGACCCGCTGATCCGCCAGGGCTTGCAGGACGAACTGCTGGGCCTGCAGGCCAAACTGAGCAAGACCATCGTGTTCGTCAGCCATGACCTGGACGAGGCGTTGAAGCTGGGTAGCCGTATCGCGATCATGAAAGACGGCCGGATCATCCAGTACAGCAAGCCGGAAGAAATCGTGCTAAACCCGGCCGACGAGTACGTGCGTACCTTCGTCGCCCACACCAACCCGCTGAACGTACTTTGCGGCCGCAGCCTGATGCGCAGCCTGGACAACTGCAAACGGGTCAATGGTTCGGTGTGCCTCGACCCGAGCGGCGACTCGTGGCTGGACCTGGGCGAAGGCAACTCGATCAAGCGCGCACGCCAAGGGCAAAACGGCCTGGAGATGCAGCAATGGGCGCCGGGGCAGTCGGTGGAAGGCCTGGGGCGTCGGCCGACGCTGGTGCATGCGGACATCGGCATGCGTGAAGCGCTGCAGATTCGCTACCACACCGGCAACAAGCTGGTGCTGCAGGAGAACGACAAACTGGTGGGGATTCTGGGGGATACCGAGCTGTATCACGCACTGCTTGGCAAGAACCACGGGTGATGCAATTGGGGCCGCGTTGCGGCCCTTTCGCGGGCACGCCCGCTCCCACAGTGTAGGAGCGGGCGTACCCGCGAAGGGCTGCCAAGCAGCCCCAATCAATGTTTCAGCGAACGACGATCCCGCGCGCTGCCATGTAGGCCTTGGCCTCCGGCACCGTGTACTCGCCAAAGTGGAAAATGCTGGCCGCCAACACCGCGCTGGCATGCCCTTGCACAATACCGTCAGCCAGGTGCTGCAGGTTACCCACCCCGCCCGAGGCAATCACTGGAATACCCAGCGCATCGCTGATGGCCCGGGTAACACCCAGGTCGAAGCCGCTCTTCATGCCGTCCTGGTCCATGCTGGTCAGCAGGATTTCGCCGGCACCCAGGCCCTCCATCTTCTTCGCCCATGCCACCGCATCCAGCCCGGTCGGCTTGCGCCCACCGTGGGTGAAGATTTCCCAGCGGGGTTCTTCACCCGGCCCGGACACCTTCTTGGCGTCGATGGCCACGACAATGCACTGCGAGCCAAAACGGTCTGCCGCCTCGCCCACGAACTCCGGGTTGAACACCGCGGCGGTGTTGATCGACACCTTGTCTGCCCCGGCATTGAGCAGGTTGCGGATGTCCTGCACGGTACGCACGCCACCGCCCACGGTCAGCGGGATGAACACCTGGCTGGCCATGCGCTCGACGGTATGCAGGGTGGTATCGCGGCCATCGACGCTGGCGGTGATGTCGAGGAAAGTGATTTCGTCGGCACCCTGCTCGTTGTAGCGACGGGCAATTTCCACCGGGTCGCCGGCATCACGGATGTTCTCGAACTTGATGCCCTTGACCACCCGGCCGTTGTCCACGTCCAGGCAAGGGATGATGCGTTTAGCTAAAGCCATGGAAGCTCCTGGGGGCAGCTGCAAGCTTCAAGCGGCAAGCTGCAAGATAAAGCAGTACGCGGTCCGGCTTTTCTCTTGCAGCTTGCAGCTTGCAGCTTGCCGCTCCTATTCAATAGTTGTCGCAGAAGGCCTGGGCCTCGGCCACGTCGAGGGTGCCTTCGTAGATGGCACGGCCGGTGATGGCGCCGATGATGCCAGGGGCCTTGGCGTCCAGCAGAGCCTTGATGTCACCCAGGTTGTGAATGCCGCCCGAGGCAATTACCGGAATCGAGGTGGCTTCGGCCAATGCCTTGGTGAATGGCACGTTGCAGCCTTGCATCATGCCGTCCTTGGCGATGTCGGTGTAGACGATCGCCGAAACGCCATCGGCCTCGAAACGCTTGGCCAGGTCGATCACCTGCACCGAGCTGACTTCGGCCCAGCCGTCGGTGGCGACGAAGCCGTCCTTGGCATCCAGGCCAACGATGACCTTGCCCGGGAAGGCCTTGCACGCCTCGGCGACGAACGCTGGCTGCTTGACCGCCTTGGTGCCGATGATCACATAGCTGACGCCAGCCTTGACGTAGTGCTCGATGGTTTCCAGCGAACGAATGCCGCCGCCGATCTGAATCGGCAGGGTGGGGTAGCGCTTGGCAATGGCAGTGACCACTTCACCGTTGACCGGCTGGCCTTCGAAGGCGCCGTTCAGGTCGACCAGGTGCAGGCGGCGGCAGCCACCCTCGACCCACTTGGCGGCCATGCTCACCGGGTCGTCGGAAAATACCGTGGAGTCTTCCATACGGCCCTGGCGCAGGCGCACGCAGGCACCGTCCTTCAGATCGATAGCGGGGATAATCAGCATGCTCTTTCCTTCGTCAATTCAAGCGGCAAGTTGCAAGCGACAAGCTGCAAGCAATGCGCGTCGTGTATTCGATAGGCGATCCAGCTTCGGCTTGCAGCTTGAAGCTTGCAACTTTCAGCTTTTTTCAAGCGCCCACAGATCGCTTTCGATGCTCTCGAACCGCTCCTTGAGGTGCAGCTGAACATCGGCAATCGCCCTGTTGTAGTAATGGGGTGCAATTTCTTTGCTGAACAGCTCAAGGACCTCAGCCACCTCGAAAGACCCCAGCTCCAGCTCGAAACGGTCTTCGAGGAAGCGTTTGAGCGTAGCGAGCGCGTCGCGCTCCTGCTCAGGGGCCAGGGTGATGATCGGGGCCTTGGTCTTTGACCTGCTCATTTACCAACGCCCGTCCCAGGCGACGAAATTCTGCAGCAGCTGCAGGCCATGGGTATGACTTTTCTCTGGGTGGAACTGCACGGCGAAGCGCGAGCCATCGGCCAGTGCGGCAGCGAAATCGACGCCGTAGTGGCCACGGCCGACCACCTGGCCCGGCTTGCCGGCATTGATGTAGTAGCTGTGCACGAAATAGAAACGTGCGCGGTCCGGAATGTCGTGCCACAGCGGGTGGTGGATGGTCTGGCTGACTTCGTTCCAGCCCATGTGCGGCACCTTCAGGTGCTCGCCGTCTTCTTGCAGGTCTTTGCCGAAGAAGCGCACCTGGCCGGGGAACAAACCGATGCAGTCGACGCCGGTGTTCTCCTCGCTGTGTTCGAGCAGTGCCTGCATACCCACGCAGATGCCCAGGAACGGCCGGTCCTGGCTGACTTCGCGCACCAGGCTGTCGAAGCCCAGGCGGCGGATTTCGGCCATGCAGTCGCGAATCGCACCTACCCCAGGGAACACCACGCGATCCGCCTCGCGGATGACCGCCGCATCACTGGTCACCAGCACTTTACCGGCACCGACGTGCTCGAGCGCCTTGGCCACCGAGTGCAGGTTGCCCATGCCATAGTCGATTACGGCTACCGTCTGCATTTACAGGCACCCTTTAGTGGACGGCATCTGGCCGGCCATGCGCTCGTCCAGGGTGACCGCCATGCGCAGGGCACGGCCGAACGCCTTGAACACGGTTTCGATCTGGTGGTGAGTGTTGTGGCCACGCAGGTTGTCGATGTGCAGGGTAACCAGGGCGTGGTTGACGAAGCCCTGGAAGAACTCCTGGAACAGGTCGACATCGAAGCCACCGACGCTGGCCCGGGTATACGGCACATGCATTTGCAGGCCTGGGCGGCCCGAGAAGTCGATGACCACGCGCGACAGCGCTTCGTCCAGCGGCACGTAGGCGTGGCCGTAGCGGAAGATGCCCTTCTTGTCACCGATGGCCTGGGCGAATGCCATGCCCAGGGTGATGCCAACGTCTTCGACGGTATGGTGGTCGTCGATATGGGTGTCACCCTTGCACTCGATATCCAGATCGATCAGCCCGTGGCGGGCGATCTGGTCCAGCATGTGTTCCAGGAAAGGCACACCGATATCGAATCGGGCCTTGCCACTGCCATCGAGGTTGATCGAGCACTTGACCTGGGTTTCCAGGGTATTGCGCTCGACGGAAGCCTTACGTTCGACCATCACCAGCTCCGCAAAATCATTGGGCGAAAAGGGTGCCATTATAGGCCCAGAACGCGCCAGCTTGAAACGCGGATGACATATGGCAAAGCGAGCAATGACGGGGGGTTGATAGCGCTACAGGTCTATACAACCGGGTGAAGGGGGCTGCTTTGCAGCCCATCGCGACACAAGGCCGCTCCTACAGGCCCCACCGTGTTCAAAGCCTAGGGTGGACCTGGGGGAGCTGGCTTGCCGGCGATAGGGCCGGTACAGCCGGCAAATTCAGCCGGCTGTATCACTCATCAATGGAACAGTACCGCCGTCTTCTGCAGGGTAATCCACACCCCCCAGGCCAACGGTACAACCACCACTGCCCAGGCCAACAGCACCAGTGGCAGGCTACCAGGCGCGGCTTTCCACTCCAGCGAGCGCGCGCCATCGGCGCCCTTGTCATGGCTCAACGCCCGCTCGGCCGCCAGCTCGGCATCGCTCATGAAGTGCTTGTCGGCAACCGGCCGCACCAGCATGTTGCAGATAAAGCCCAGCACCAGCAGCCCGGCAAGGATATACAGCGTCATGTCATAGGCTGCCGCGCGTTCTACCCCGGCTGCCAGCTGCGACTCGCGCAGGTAGGTGATCAGCACTGGCCCCAGCACCCCTGCAGCCGCCCAGGCGGTCAGCAGGCGCCCATGAATGGCACCGACCATCTGCGTACCGAACAGGTCGGCCAGGTACGCCGGCACCGTGGCGAAGCCACCGCCATACATCGACAGGATGATGCAGAACGCCGCCACGAACAGCGCCACATTGCCCAGGTGGCCCATGTTCGGCACCAGGCTGTACAAGCCCACGCCCAGGGCGAAGAAAGCGAAGTAGGTGTTCTTGCGCCCGATGTAGTCGGAGAACGATGCCCAGAAGAACCGGCCACCGATGTTGAACAGGCTCAGCAGGCCGGTGAAGCCGGCGGCGATCGCGGCGATCTGCGCCAGCTGCGCGGCGTTCAGCTCGCTGAAGGTCAGCTCGTTGCCCAGCAGCTTGCCAGCGAACACTTCCTGCAGCAGCGGCGAAGCCATGCCGATGATACCGATGCCGGCAGACACGTTCAGGCACAGCACCAGCCAGATCAGCGCAAATTGCGGGGTTTTCCACGCCACGCTGACGTGCACGTGGCGGTCGGTGACCATGGTGTTGCCGGCTTTTTTCAGCGGCGCAGTCCAGCCTTCAGGCTTCCAGCCGGTGGGCGGCACGCGGTAGGCCAGGGCGCCGGCAGTCATGAACACGAAGTAGATCGCCGCCATGGCAACGAAGCTCTGCCACACCCCCACTTCCTGCGCGTTGCCAAAGTGGCCCATCAGTGCGGTGGCCAGTGGCGCACCGACCATGGCGCCGCCGCCAAAGCCCATGATGGCCATGCCGGTGGCCATGCCGCGCTTGTCCGGGAACCATTTGATCAGGGTCGACACCGGCGAGATATACCCCAGCCCCAGGCCGATACCGCCGATAACTCCAGAACCCAGCCACATCAGCCACAGTTGGTGGGTTTTGACCCCAATGGCCGAAATCAGCATGCCGCCACACCAGCACAGCGCCGATACCAGGCCGGCCTTGCGTGGGCCGGCGTGCTCCAGCCAGCCACCCAGCACGGCCGCCGAGCAGCCCAGGAAGACGAAGAACAGGGTGTAGATCCAGCTCAGCATGGAAATCGGCCAGTCGCATTCGGCGCTGAACAGGCGGGCCACGAAGCCCATGTCGGCCGCGCACGCCACTGGGGCGGTGATACCCAGGGCTTGCGACAGTGGCAGCCAGAACACCGAGAAGCCATAGGCCATGCCGATACACAGGTGAATGGCCAGGGCAGCTGGCGGAACCAGCCAACGGTTGAAGCCCGGGCGGGCGATGATGCGCTCCTTCGACAGGAAGCTTGGCGTACTCGCCGGGGCGCCCGTCGTGACGGTACTGGTCATGAACGTGATCCTTTTCTTATAGGGTGAAGGCAGGCAAAGCGGCGCAAGGTTAGCAGGATCGAGTCGCGTGAAAGCAATCTGATATCGTGTTTTTTTTGCTTGGCTGAATCGATCATGTCCCCCTTTTAAAGCCGTACTACCGACTAAAAGCGTAGGAAATATCCTGCATCTCTGGTCGAATACGCAGGGATATCCATGGCGGCGCTATACTCAGCCGCTTGAATTTCAAAATCGGACTACAAGGATTCGCCCATGAAAGCGTTCGGCAAAATCCTGGGACTGGGGCTTCTCGGGTTGCTGCTGATCATCGTGGCGCTGGGCTTCGCCCTGACCCACCTATTCGATCCCAACGACTATAAAGACGAGATTCGCCAACTGGCGCGCGACAAGGCACATGTCGAACTGACCCTCAACGGTGATATCGGCTGGAGCCTGTTCCCATGGCTGGGCCTGGAGCTGCACGAGGCCAGCATCGCCACCCTGGCCAAACCCAAAGAGCCGTTCGCCGACCTGCAAATGCTCGGCTTGTCGGTACGGGTACTGCCGCTGCTGCGCCGCGAGGTGCAAATGAGCGACGTGCGCGTCGAGGGCCTGAACCTGACCCTGGCCCGTGACGAACAAGGCCATGGCAACTGGGAAGACATTGGCAAACCGCTGCCTGCGCAGCCTGGCACTGCCACCGACGCGCCGGCCCAGGCCCCCTCCGAGCAGAAACCCGCGGCCGCCGACGGCAACGAACGCCCTGTCAAGCTGGACATCGACAGCCTGACCGTCAACAACGCCCGGGTGCAGTACACCGACGCCAAGACCGGCCAGAGCTACAGCGCTGAAAGCATCCAGCTGAGCACCGGCCCCGTGCATGAAGGCGCGAACATCCCACTCAAGGCCAGTGCTTTTGTCAGTGCCAACCAGCCGAATATCAAAGCCCGCACCGAGCTGGCCGGCGAGCTGCGTTTCGACCGCAAGCTCAAGCGCTACAACTTCGAGGACATGCGCCTGTCGGGCGAAACTTCGGGTGAACCGACCGGCGGCAAAACGGTGGCCTTAGTTGCCCAAGGCCAGCTGCTGGTCGACATGGCCGCCAATGTCGCCTCCTGGAACGGCCTGAAAGTCTCGGCCAACCAACTGCGCGCCCTGGGTGAACTGAACCTGCGCGACCTGGACAAGACCCCCCAGTTGAGCGGCGGCCTGTCCATTGCCCAGTTCGACCTGCGCACCTTCCTGGACGGCATCGGCCACCCGCTGCCGGCAACCAACGACCCGGCAGCCTTCGGCAAGCTGGAGCTGGTGACCCGCCTGCAAGGCACACCCAGCAGCCTGAGCCTGGATGACCTGGCGGTGAAGCTGGACGACAGCACGTTCAGCGGCCGCGTCGCCATCGAAGACTTCGCCAGGCAAGCCCTGCGCCTGCAGCTGAAAGGCGACAGCTTCGACGCCGACCGCTACCTGCCAGCCAAGAGCGAACAAGCCAAAGGCGCCACGGCGGCGCGCCAGGCCGAGGTCAAGCAACAGGAAGCCAGCGCGGTTGCCGGTGCCGGCACCACACCGCTGCCCAACGCACCGACCCAGGTAGCCTGGAGCGATGACAAGCTGCTGCCGGTCGACCGCCTGCGTACGCTGGACCTGCAGGCCGAGCTGGCCTTTGGCTCGCTGACCCTGGACAAACTGCCGATCGTCGACGCCCAGCTCAAGGCCAGCGGCCAGGGCGGCCTGTTGACCCTGCAAACCCTGCGCGGCGGCCTGTATAACGGCACCTTCGACGCCAAGGGCACGGTCGATGTGCGCCCTGCCGTGCCACAGCTGGGGGTCAGCACCCGCATCCAACGGGTGCCGGTGGAGCACTTCATCAAGGCCGACGGCAAGGAGCAGGCGCCACCGGTCAAGGGCCTGCTGACCCTGACCAGTGATCTGACCGCCACCGGCAACAGCCAGAAGGCACTGGTGGACACGCTCAATGGCAGTGCAAACTTCACCATCAACGACGGTGTGCTGGTCAATGCCAACCTTGAGCAGCAACTGTGCCAGGCCATCGCCACCCTCAACCGCAAAACCCTCACCGGCGAGCCACGCGGCAAGGACACCCCGTTCCAGGAACTGCGTGGCAGCCTGGTGGTGCGCAATGGCGTTGCCAGCAACCCGGACCTCAAGGCACGCATCCCGGGCCTGACCGTGAACGGCCATGGCGACCTCGACCTGCGTGTACTGGGTATGGACTACAACATCGGCGTGATCGTAGAAGGCGACCAGCGTGCCATGCCGGACCCGGCCTGCCAGGTCAACGAGCGCTATGTGGGGGTTGAAGTACCGCTGCATTGCCGCGGCCCGCTGGAGCTGGGCGCCAAGGCCTGCCGCCTGGACCAGAACGGCCTGGGCAAGGTCGCAGCCAAGCTGGCCGGTGACCGCCTGAAAGACAAGATCGACGAAAAACTCGATGAAAAACTCGGAGACAAAGTGAGCCCGGAATTGAAAGACGCGCTCAAGGGGCTGTTCAAGCGATGACCCCCGAGCAGTTCTCCAGCGCTGTGCTGAACTGGTACGACGAACACGGCCGCCACGACCTGCCCTGGCAACAGGGCATAACCCCGTACCGGGTGTGGGTGTCGGAAATCATGTTGCAGCAAACCCAGGTCAGCACCGTACTGAACTACTTCGACCGCTTCATGCAGGCGCTGCCGACCGTGCAGGCGCTGGCCGAAGCGCCCGAAGACGAAGTGCTGCACCTGTGGACCGGGCTGGGTTACTACACCCGCGCCCGCAACCTGCAAAAAGCCGCGAAGATCGTCGTGGCGCGACATGGTGGCGAGTTCCCACGCAGTGTCGAGCAGCTCACCGAGCTGCCCGGTATCGGCCGCTCCACGGCCGGTGCCATCGCCAGCATCAGCATGGGCATCCGCGCGCCGATCCTCGACGGCAACGTCAAGCGCGTGCTGGCCCGCTTCACCGCCCAGGGCGGCTACCCGGGCGAACCGAAGGTGGCCAACCAGCTGTGGGCCACGGCCGAGCGTTTTACCCCGCAGCAGCGCGCCAACCACTACACCCAGGCCATGATGGACATGGGTGCCACGCTGTGCACGCGCAGCAAGCCCAGTTGCCTGATCTGCCCGCTGCAACGTGGCTGCGAAGCCCACCTGCACGGTGAAGAAACCCGCTACCCCGAACCCAAACCGCGCAAGGCGCTGCCACAGCGCCGCACGCTGATGCCACTGCTGGCCAACCACGAGGGCGCCATTCTGCTTTATCGGCGCCCGTCCAGCGGCCTGTGGGGTGGCTTGTGGAGCCTGCCAGAGCTGGACGACATCGCCCAACTCGACGACCTGGCCTACCAGCACGGTTTGCGCCTGGCCGGCAGCCAGGCCATGGATGGCCTGACCCACACCTTCAGCCACTTCCAGCTGGCGATCGAGCCCTGGCTGGTGCGTGTCGCGCCGCTTGGCGAGCACGTGGCCGAGGCTGACTGGCTCTGGTATAACCTCGCCACCCCGCCGCGCCTGGGCCTTGCCGCCCCGGTGAAAAAACTGCTTAAGCGCGCGGCCGACGAACTGATTGCAGGAGATGCCTGATGACCCGCACCGTGATGTGCCGCAAATACCAAGAAGAACTGCCAGGCCTGGAACGCCCGCCCTACCCCGGCGCCAAGGGCCAGGACATCTTCGAACACATCTCGCAGAAAGCCTGGGCCGACTGGCAGAAGCACCAGACCATGCTGATCAACGAGAAGCGCCTGAACATGATGAACGCCGAGGACCGCAAATTCCTCCAGGCTGAAATGGACAAGTTTTTCGCCGGTGAGGAATACGCCCAGGCGGAAGGCTACGTGCCACCCTCGGAATGACCCCACGAACCGTAAGCGACGGAATTAATTTAAAATTTTTTGAAAAAGTCGTTGACGGCCCGGGAGAAAATCTATTTAATTCACCTCGTCGCCCAGATAGCTCAGTCGGTAGAGCAGAGGATTGAAAATCCTCGTGTCGGCGGTTCGACTCCGTCTCTGGGCACCACCTTCAAGCTTCTGGTGGTTGCAAAGTTACCCGAAGCGACAACAAGAAACCCGCCTAGTGCGGGTTTTTTGTTGTCTGGCATTTCTCAGCCGCGGGGGCCTCTTCGCTCTCCGGTGCTTGGGTTTCCTAGGCAACTGCGCTTCAATACGCGCACTTTCCAGACACACCCAAGGATTCAAGCCTCATGGCCACCCCTACCAAGCAACAAAAACGCGCCAAGCGTGCCGCCAGCAAGGCCAAGCAGAACCGCATGGTACGCAGCGGGCAGGCGGTCAAGGCCAGTGCCGGTGACAGCGCCAGCGTCGAGCAGGTGTACAACAAGGCGATGGAGTCGGGCAGCTACGACGCCATGTTCACCAAGATGAAGGAAGCACAGGAGAGCGGCGGCCTGGTGCCGATGATTTCGGTATTCCTGGTAGACCCGCTTCTGGCGCTGGTTCTCAAAGGGCACAAGGAAGAACACGCCACCGACTATATCGTACTGGTGTTCACCGCCTACCGCGCGTGGCTCGACGGCGCCGATGAAGAGGCGACCATGGCCTGGCTGGAGAGCGATGAGTTCCAGGCGGCCTATGTAGCGGCCTCCGAGCTGGTGGCCAAGCAGCAGCAAAAACAGTTTGGCTGACAGGGCCATGCAGCCTGTACCGGCCTCTTCGCGGGCTCGCCCGCTCCCACAGGTCAAGCCAAGCCCGAGGGCAACGCCGCCCATGTGGGAGCGGGCATGCCCGCGAAAGGGCCGGCCCAGGCAACAAAAAAGGCCGCACCCCCTCTCAGGACGCGGCCTTTTCAGTGCAGCCAGCGTGGATCAGTTATCCAGCGCCACCCGCCCGGCAGCTTCACGCTTGCGGTGCACCAGCAAGCCAGCCGCCACCACACCAATGCTCAGCAGCGCCGTTGCGATAATCTCGGCACGGTGGTCCTCGCGCAGGGCCATCACCACCAGAATCGCCACGATGAAGGCAATGGTCGCCCAGGTCAGGCCCGGGAACAGCCACATCTTGAAGGTGATCTTCTCACCACGGGCCTCACGCTGTGCGCGCATGCGCAGTTGCGACACGGCAATCACCAAGTACACCAGCAGCGCAATCGCACCCGAACTTGCCAGCAGGAACTCGAACACCTGGGCCGGGGCCACGAAGTTGGCGAACACGCACAGGAACGCTGCAGCCGTGGACAGCAATACCGCCACATGCGGCGTAGCGGCCTTGGTGGTCCGCTGGGCAACAGCCGGGGCATCACCGCGCTTGCTCAGCGAGAACAGCATGCGCGAAGAGGTGTACAGCGCCGAGTTCAGGCAACTGGTCACCGCAACCAGCACCACGATGTCGACGATCAACTTGGCATTCGGCACGCCGATGCGGCTGAGCACGGTCTGGTAGGAACCGGTTTCGGCAAGCGCCGGGTCGTTCCACGGCACCAGAGCCACCACCAGGGAGATCGAAACCAGGTAGAACAGGCAGATACGCCAGATCACCGAATTGGTCGCGCGGCTGATCTGCTTGCCCGGGTCTTTCGATTCGGCAGCGGCGATAGTGACGATTTCCGTACCCATGAACGAGAACATGGTGGTGAGCATGGCCGCCAGCACAGCACCCAGGCCGTTCGGCATGAAGCCCTGGGTGTCGAACAGGTGGCTGGCACCGCTGACCTGGCTATTGGGCACAAAGCCGAACATGGCCGCGCAACCCACAGCAATGAAGCCGATGATGGCCAGCACTTTCAACAGGGCGAACCAGAACTCGAACTCACCGTAGTTCTTTACGCTGCACAGGTTGGTCAGGGTCAGCGCCAGGGTGATGACCAGGGAGAAGGCCCACAGGTCTACGGCCGGGAACCAGGCATGCAGAATGGCCGCAGCGGCGTTGGCCTCAAGCGGGATTACCAGCACCCAGAACCACCAGTACAGCCAGCCAATGGTGAAGCCGGCCCAGCGCCCGATGGCACGGTCGGCATAAGTAGAGAACGAACCGGTGTCAGGCGAGGCGACCGCCAATTCACCCAGCATGCGCATCACCAGCACCACCAGCGTACCGGCGGCGGCATAGGCCAGCAGCACGGCCGGGCCGGCGGCCGCGATGGCGTGCCCAGAGCCTACGAACAGGCCGGCACCGATGACGCCAGCGATGGACAGCATGGTCACATGCCGTTGTTTGAGCCCCTGAGCGAGGTCATTGGAATTGTTACCGCTCATTGAAACTACCTTTGTAAGGAGTGGACCACTGCGACTGCGGTTACGGAGCGCGCCTGGGGTTGGACTAGGCGTCGCTGCAATCGGCGGTTTCCTGCTGGCAATAAGCGCGCCAGGTGCGCAATGCATTCGTCAGAATGCTCGCAGGGCCTTGCACGGCGTGGTTTGGAGGGCATTCGGCCAGGAAGTGACCGAAAGGCCGCTAATAAGGCAGATTACTGAAATACCCACTTACAAACGCACCAAAGGTGCCCCTCGGTAACACCCGTGCACCGCTGCAATGCAAAAAAGTGCAACCGCCAGGTACAACCAGAAACGCCGGACAGGCCTTCGCGGTCAAACCCGCAGCTGCGAGTGGCGCGCAACCTGGAACGTCGGGTTTACCGGCGAATGGTCTAAAACCGCTTCCATGAGCTGGCCAAAGCTGGCACCATCGCGCCTTTTTTCATCAAGGCACTGGTGCTGGGCGACACCTTCGCAGACATCTGCGCGACGTTACGCTGTAGCGATGCGACAAACTGCCCCACCAGCGCCCACAGTCCCCGGCGACCCTGTTGGCCGTCATAATGCCGCTATGCTAGCTTGGCGCACGCCAGGAAGGCCGCCAACAGCTGGGAACGCACCCGTACACATGAGGACCGCACATGGCTCAGGCCACGCCCGCGCTGGAAATCCGCAATCTGCACAAACGCTACGGCGAGCAGGAAATTCTCAAGGGTATTTCGCTGACCGCTCGCGACGGTGACGTGATCTCCATCCTGGGGTCGTCAGGCTCCGGCAAGTCCACCCTGCTGCGCTGCATCAACCTGCTCGAAAACCCGCACCAGGGCGAAATCCTGGTCGCTGGCGAAAGCCTCAAGCTCAAGTCCGCCAAAAACGGCGACCTGATCGCCGCCGACAACCGCCAGATCAACCGCCTGCGCAGCGAAATCGGCTTTGTCTTCCAGAACTTCAACCTGTGGCCGCACATGTCGATCCTCGACAACATCATCGAGGCGCCACGCCGTGTACTCGGCCAAAGCAAGGCCGAGGCTGTAGAAGCCGCCGAAGCGCTGCTGAACAAGGTTGGCATCTACGACAAACGCCACTGCTACCCCGCCCAGCTTTCCGGTGGCCAGCAACAGCGCGCCGCCATTGCCCGTACCCTGGCCATGAAGCCCAAGGTCATCCTGTTCGACGAGCCAACCTCGGCGCTCGATCCGGAAATGGTCCAGGAAGTGCTTAACGTTATCCGCGCACTGGCCGAAGAAGGCCGTACCATGCTGCTGGTGACGCACGAGATGAGCTTCGCCCGCCATGTGTCCAGTGAAGTCGTCTTCCTGCACCAAGGCCTGGTAGAAGAGCAGGGATCGCCGCAACAGGTCTTCGAAAACCCGACCTCGGCGCGTTGCAAGCAATTCATGTCCAGCCACCGCTAACGGAGCAATACATGCACACCTACAAGAAGTTTCTCCTGGCAGCTGCTGCCACGCTGGTGATGTCGGCGAACGCCATGGCCGCAGAAAAACTGCGCATGGGTATCGAAGCCGCCTACCCACCGTTCAACAACAAGGATGCCAGCGGTAATGTGATCGGCTTCGACAAGGACATCGGCGACGCCCTGTGCGCCAAGATGAAGGTCGAGTGCTCGGTCGTGACCTCCGACTGGGACGGTATCATTCCGGCCCTCAACGCCAAGAAGTTCGACTTCCTGGTGTCGTCGTTGTCGATTACCGACGAGCGCAAGCAGGCTGTCGACTTCACCGACCCGTACTACTCCAACAAGCTGCAGTTCATCGCACCGAAGAACGTCGACTTCAAGACCGACAAGGCCTCGCTCAAGGGCAAGGTCATCGGCACCCAGCGCGCCACCCTGGCCGGCACCTACCTTGAAGACAACTACCCGGGCGTAGACGTCAAACTCTACGACACCCAGGAAAACGCCTACCTGGACCTGGTGTCCGGCCGCATCGACGGCATCCTGGCCGACAAGTACGTGCAGTACGAGTGGCTGAAAAGCAAAGACGGCTCCAACTTCGAGTTCAAGGGCGAGCCGGTGATGGACAGCGACAAGATCGGCATTGCCGTGCGCAAGGGTGACACCCAGCTGCGCGACAACCTGAACAAGGCCCTGGCAGAAATCAAGGCCGACGGCACGTACAAGAAGATCAACGACAAGTACTTCCCGTTCAGCATCGAATGATCCGCCCTGACCTGCGCGCCCCTGCGGCGCGCAAGTCCCTAGAATGACCTGCCCATGAATATCGACCTGCACGGATTCGGTCCGGCCATGATGGCTGGCACCCTGATGACCGTAAAACTGGCGCTATGCGCCTTGCTGCTGGGCCTGGTTTTGGGCCTGCTTGGCGCCCTGGCCAAGACCTCTTCGATCAAGCCGCTGCAATGGCTTGGCGGTTTCTACTCGACCCTGGTGCGCGGCGTGCCCGAGCTGCTGTGGGTACTGCTTATCTATTTCGGCACCGTCGGGCTGATGAACACCCTCGGCGAAGCCCTGAATATGCCGGGCCTTGAGCTCAGCGCTTTCGCTGCGGGGGTGATTGCCCTGGGCCTGTGCTTCGGCGCCTACGCCACCGAAGTGTTCCGCGGGGCGATCCTGGCGATCCCCAAGGGCCACCGTGAAGCCGGCCTGGCGCTGGGCCTGTCCAAAGGCCGCATCCTGTCGCGGATCATTTTGCCGCAAATGTGGCGCATCGCCCTGCCCGGCCTGGGCAACCTGTTCATGATCCTGATGAAAGACACCGCCCTGGTGTCGGTGATCGGCCTGGAAGAAATCATGCGCCACGCGCAAATCGGCGTGACCGTGACCAAGGCACCGTTCACCTTCTACATGGTCGCGGCCTGCATCTACCTGAGCTTGACGATCATCGCCATGACCGGCATGTACTTCCTGGAAAAACGCGCCGCTCGCGGCTTTGCGAGGGCCGAATAATGAACTGGGAAGTCATCTTCAAATGGCTGCCACGCCTGGCTGAAGGCGCCGTGCTGACCCTGGAGCTGGTGGCCATTGCGGTGGTTGCCGGGTTGATCCTGGCCATCCCCCTAGGCATCGCCCGTTCCTCGCGCCGCTGGTATGTGCGCGCCGTGCCGTTCAGCTATATCTTCTTCTTCCGTGGCACGCCGCTGCTGGTGCAGCTGTTCCTGGTGTACTACGGCCTGGCGCAGTTCGATGCCGTGCGCTCCAGCGCGCTGTGGCCGTACCTGCGCGATCCGTTCTGGTGCACGGTGCTGACCATGACCCTGCACACGGCGGCCTATATTGCCGAGATCCTGCGTGGCGCCCTGCAATCGATACCCAAGGGCGAGATCGAGGCCGCACGGGCGCTGGGCATGTCGCGGGGCAAAACGCTGTTCTACATCATGCTGCCGCGCGCTGCGCGCATCGGCCTGCCGGCGTACAGCAACGAAGTGATCCTGATGCTCAAGGCCAGTGCCCTGGCCAGTACCGTGACCCTGCTGGAACTGACCGGCATGGCCCGCACCATCATCGCGCGCACCTACCTGCCAGTGGAGATATTCTTCGCGGCCGGGGTGTTCTACCTGGCGATCTCGTTCTTGTTGGTGCAGGGCTTCAAGCTGCTGGAGCGCTGGCTGCGCGTGGATGCCAGCCAGGGCCGTTGATCGCTCACCGACTGCTTCGCGGGCACGCCCGCTCCCACAAGGTATAGCGCCATATTCAAGGCCGGCGCTGTACTTGTGTGCGGGCGTGCCCGCGAAGAGGCCCTTAAAACCTACACACATCTACCCATGGCCAACTACCTCCACAGCGACCAGCTAAGCACCCGCTTCCAGGCCCTCGACCAGTTCCTGATCGAGCACCAACAGCTGTGGAAACCGCGCCCCTTCACCACCCTGCAACTGGACTGGGAAACCACCCACCCCGAGCTCGCCGCCCACTTGCGCAAGTCCTCCCTGGCAGATGCAGAACACCCCGACGCTGCCGATGTGTTGCCGGCCCCGTTCCCGCAACTGGCCCGGCAAGCCGAACAGCTATCCGCCCTGGGCAACCTCCCGGCAACCGACCTGCGCCCCGCCGCCCACCGCTTGGACGTAGCGGTTCCCGGCCGCAAGTGGCAGCAGATCGAAGCCTTCGCCAGCCACCTGGCCTTCCGCAACCAGCCCCGCCACTGGCTGGACTGGTGCTCGGGCAAAGGCCACCTCGGCCGCCGCCTGCTGCAACCCGGCCAGCAACTGACCTGCCTGGAATACGATGCCGAACTGGTCGCCGCTGGCCAAGCCCTGAGTGCGCACCATCACCTGCCAGCCGTACACGTACACCAGGACGTGATGGCCGGCGACAGCGCCCGTCACCTTGACGGTGCAAAAAGCGTGGTTGCCCTGCACGCCTGTGGCGACCTGCATGTACGCCTGTTGCAGCTGGCCAGCCAGCAAGGTTGCCTACAACTGGCCGTGGCGCCGTGCTGCTACAACCGGATCGCGCAGCAGCAGTACCAGGCGTTATCCACAGCCGCGCAAGCCTCCCGCCTGCAACTGTCGCTGGACGACCTTGGCCTGCCCCTGAGCGAAACCGTGACAGCCGGCGCCCGCGTGCGGCGCCAGCGCGACGCCTCCATGGCCCGCCGCCTCGGTTTCGACTTGCTGCAACGCCAGCAGCGGCAACATGACGAATACCTGCCCACACCTTCCCTGCCAGTGGCCTGGCTGGAGAAGCCCTTCGAGCACTACTGCCGTGACCTGGCGCAGCTCAAAAACCTGCCGCTAAGCGGCAACCCTGATTGGGTAGCGCTGGAAGCCGCAGGCTGGCAACGCCTGGCCGAGGTACGCAACCTGGAGCGGGTGCGTAACCTGTTCCGCCGGCCCTTAGAGCTGTGGCTGGTGCTCGATCGCGCCCTCTTCCTGAAAGAGCAGGGTTTCGACGTGCGGCTGGGGCTTTTCTGCGACTATCCACTGACCCCACGCAACCTGTTGATCCTTGCTGAACGCGACCGTTAGCCGCAGCACAACCTGTGGATAACTCTGTGAACAAGCTTGTGATTACCTGTTGGAGCCAAGCGCTATTTCAACCGCTTGGCTTATTCCGCCGCGCACCTGCAGCCCAGCAAAAACAGGCATTTGCGCAAAGACAGGCGGTGTTGCGATGCGGCATGGCTTTCGCTAAAGCTGCGAATGCCACTTGTGCATAAACATTTCTTGTGGTTAGCACAGGGAGCGTTTGCGGGGTCCTAGTGCGCCTTGTTCTTGGCGATCTCGATATCGTTCATCAGCGCCTTGGCCATGTCGCACAGGTAATCGGCAGCACCCAGGAATTTATGGTCGTCTTCCATATCGCCCTCACGGACCAAGTGCTTGATGTAGCCCATCAGGATGGAGACATGCTCATAGGCGGCATCGACCGGGATACCGGGCTCGACGCGGAGCAGATTGAGGGAGGGGTTGCCGGCGGGGAGGAAGGTTTCTACGCCTGCGGTGGTGATGGGGTCAGTAATTTCTTTCTTCATGGCAAAACCTTATTCGAGGAAAAGGGACTGCCAAAAATCTTTCTCACGGATTTCAGGTGGCAGCCGTACGCGGGGTGAGAAACCGGTCGAATAAGGAAGCCCGGCCAGACCGAAGTCTGCCCACGTACGGCCGCCATAAAGGGGTAGCGCATTATTCGAAGCAGGGTTCTCACACCCGGTCGCCTGAGCGACCCGGAAACGTTATCCGTGAGCCATTTTCCCGACAACAGCGATACTTCGGCGGCGCGCGTAGGATACGTCTGAAGCCTACAGATCCTGAAGCCTTCAGGTCCCAGGTTCAGAATTTTCGTACCTGCAGGCTAATCGATAAGTGTAGGAGCGGGTTCACCCGCGAAGAGGCCCTCCCAGGCAATCCCATGCTAAATCCACCCTCATCGGTGTATCATCCGCGCCCCAAATCATTAAAAAGTGAATCGCGCGCTGCCCAGCGGCCCTGCGATCTTCTGGCATTGCGCCAGATTCGACATTGGACCCACCCCATGCCACTAACCAAACCCCTCGCCCTGCTCAGCTTCGCCCTGGCCCTGACGGCCTGCTCCCAACACCCAGCGTCGCACCCCAGCGACAACCTGGGCTGGAACCACCCCGGCATGCAGCTGGGCGGTGACAACGGCCTGCCCATGCGCACCGAAAGCCCCTGCCGCAAGCGCGGCTGCGACAACGACAAGCTGTTTTTCAACCCAGGTAAAAGCGAGCCAAGCGTCACCACCCTGCACCGCGGCTGGTAAGAAATTTCTTCTTTTAGGTCGGTGACTTAGCTCTTTTACGAACAATCGCAACGAAGTGGTTTACAGGCGCCAACCGATCGCTATAATGACGCCCCATTGCCGGTATAGCTCAGATGGTAGAGCAACTGACTTGTAATCAGTAGGTCCCGGGTTCGATTCCTGGTGCCGGCACCATTCAAGGTTCCATAGAAAGCTTTCAAAATCTCTGGAACCCCCGAAAAACCCGCCTTCTGGCGGGTTTTTTCGTTTTGGCGTTCCGTCGGATTCCGAGGGTAGCCAGCGCTAATAAGGGTAGTTTTAAGGATAGAGGTCCGTTTCGATATCGGAGACTACCCTTATGGCCCGCACCACTGCCCCGCTTACAGACACCGCCTGTCGCACGGCAAAGCCCAGAGAGCGCGAGTACAAGCTCTTCGACGGCGACGGTCTTTACCTGCTTGTGCAACCCAACGGCCGCAAAGGCTGGCGGCTCAGGTACGTGAAACCCGATGGCCGCGAAGGCCTGACCGCCCTCGGCAGCTACCCGGTGGTCGGGCTGGGCGACGCACGCCGCAAGCGCTTCGACATCAAGCAGCAGCTCGCAAACGGCATAGACCCGATCCAGTCCAAGCAACAAGCCAAGACCCAGGCCGTGATCAATGGCCGCACCTTCGAAAGCGTTGCGCTCGACTGGCACGCGAGCATGGTGCCCAAGTGGGCGCCCGGCCACGCCAAGACAGTGCTCAGCCGTTTGAAGACTCACGTATTCCCTTTGCTCGGTGCCAGAGCAATCGTTGAGTTGGACACCCACGACCTCATGCAGCCACTGGAAGCCGTGACGAAGCGCGGCACCATCGACGTGGCGCTCAGGATCAAGAACTACCTGCAAAGCATCATGCGTGAAGCCAAACGGCTGCGGCTGATCACAGCGAACCCAGCTCACGACCTCGATGGCTCGATCAAGACACCACGGGTAACTCACAGACCCGCACTACCCTTATCGCGGCTGCCAGAGCTACTGGCATGCATCGAGGACTACAAAGGTCGCCCGCTCACGCGCCTCACGGTAATGCTATCGCTGCACGTGTTCGTACGATCCAGCGAACTGCGCTTCGCCCGCTGGAACGAGTTCGACCTCAAGCGCGGAATCTGGGAGATCCCCGACACCCGCCCGGCGCTGGACGGAGTGCCCTTCTCCACAAGGGGTACGAAGATGGCCGGTGACATCCACGTTGTACCCTTATCGCCACAGGCTGTGGCCTTGCTTGAGCAGATCCACACGATCACCGGCAAGTTCGACCTGGTGTTCGCGGGGGATGCCAAACCGTGGAAACCGATGTCCGAGAACACGGTGAATGCTGCGCTCAGGACGATGGGCTACGACACCAAGGTGGATATCTGCGGCCACGGGTTCCGAGCCATGGCGTGCAGTGCGCTTGTCGAATCCGGGCTGTGGTCGGAGACGGCCATCGAGCGGCAGATGAGTCACAAGGAACGCAATAACGTACGGGCCGCTTATACCCACAAGGCCGAGTTCCTCGAAGAGCGCCGGATGATCATGACCTGGTGGAGCCGGTTTCTAGAGGCGAACCGCGAGGACCATGTGACGCCGCATGAGTTTGCCAAGCAGACGGGCAAGAACGTCACGCGGCTTCGCAGTGCCAAAAGGACCGAGTAATCCGCCGCACCACCACCTCAACTCGCAGTAAAGTTACCCACAGCACCGCATGAAGCTCCTCCGCGCGGGTCCTTTCAAACGGGGCTGCAAAGCCGCCCCGCTTGAAAGGACCATACCTAAGAAAAAAACTGCTGGCACAGAGTGCGTCTGTGGAAAACCACTGATGTCCACCGGGGGATAGTTTTATCCACAGGCGCTAAATCCCTGAAATCGCTTTGCTTGACGAATATTGTCCACAGGCGTAGACCGGGAGTTGCAAGCGCTGTCGATGACAGCACCCCAGGTGACCCGAGCCTTCAAGGTCACGCCGCTCCTGCGGTGGTTCTCCCCAAGGGCGATTCGCATCCGGCAGCTCGCCCGGTCACTACCCATGTGATGGATGCTCTTACACATATAGCGCTCGTGCGCCAGATACACCGTACCTCGCTGCCCTGCAGCAACCTATCCGCTTGGCCGAATATTGCGCCAACCTGTGCCCGTCTCTTTCTTCTGGAAAGAGACGGGCACTTCTACCACTGCTGCAGCCCTGATCGCACAAGGCTTTGCGGCATTCCCCCTCGTGACAATCGGCGTGACAAACGCGATGTCACCAGCAACAGCGCTGTAGATGATGGTGCCGCAGACCAAAGGAATGGACTGCACCTGACTGACAGTCAGGTATGCCCCGGTCATCGCATTGCTGCTTGCACATGGCTCAGGATCTTCAGGCGCTGGTCTCGTCAGCCAGTGCTGCCTCCACCCGCCCACCGGTAACGGTGTTCAGGAGGCCAGATCATGAGATGCCCTTGCTCCCGGACGTAAGGAGCCGCCAGTCCCGCGTTAGAGGACATCCCCACAGGTCGCAGGGGCCTTGATCCCTGATAACACTCAACATTCTTGGCGGGATGACGTGGGGCGAGGATCGGAGAGCGAACGATGAGGTGACCGACATGGCATTGGTGGGTAGGCGCGACGGCCGCAATTTCGGCTACGGCAGGCAACTGAGCTATGCAGGGCCGCAGGCACTGAAAGACATGTTCGGCGGTGGCCATTACGGAACGGTCAAAGCGCACTGTGACCGGTGGTTGGCATTCGTAAAGTGGTGCCGCTCCGAACAGGGGCCCGGTATCAATGATGCGCGGCAGATTGATCGAAAGGTATTGGCCGACTACGCGGCGTATCTGCACGACATTGTTAAGCGCGGTGATCTCGCCGTCAGCACTGCACAAAACCGGCTATCCAGCGTTAACAGAACCATGGCAGCGCTTCGCGGTGATCAGTACGTGAAATTGCCCAGCCCAAGTAAGGCGCTGGGTATGCAGCGCACCGGGGTTCGCAAGTCTGTGCCACAAGGCCAGGACCGCAAGCAGGTTACGCAGATCGTCGATGCACTTTGCCGCCATCATCACCCACGCGCTGCCGCGATCGTTCTATTGGCGCGAGCCATCGGCATGCGCTTGCGTGAGGCCATCCTAGCCGACCTGCCACGGCTGAACCGTGAGGCGAAAGAGCTAGGCAGGATTAACATTCAGGATGGCACCAAAGGCGGCCGTGCCGGGGCAACGGCTCCCCGTTGGATTGCGGTGGACGACCATGTTCGCGAGGCGCTTGGGTTTGCACAGCAGGTTTCGCCAGTTGGTAGCCGCAACCTGATAGCGCCACACCAAAGCTACCTATGCCTTCTGCAAGACATCATCCGCCCTGCGCGGGACATCCTGCATGCACACAACCTGAAAGGCTTCCATGAGCTACGAGCGGCGTATGCATGTGAGCGCTACGAGCAAATCACCCAGCACCTCGCACCTATCAACGGCGGCCAATGTGTCCGGGTTGATCGGAGCCTTGATAGTGAAGCTCGGACACAGATCAGCTACGAGCTGGGGCACGGTCGGATCGATGTGGTCGCGGCCTACATTGGAGGGCAGGCATGAGCAAGCCCTTCGATATGGAGTTGTTCTTGGCTGGTGTGCTGAGCGGATCGCATGCGACGCGGCAACGCCATTTGCGGCAGGCGACGCTCATCCAGGCGGAAATCGCAAAGCGCTGGCAGCGGAAAACACCTTGGGCCTGGCAACGGAAGCACTTGGCTTGGTTTCTTGAACATTGTCTTAACGGCCGCGACGAAACGACACGCTATTACTATCTACTTACTATTAGGCTACTCGCTCGGCGCCTAGAAATGCCATGGACTTTCAAAATCTGAATGTGCTGTGACCCAGACATTAATGATCCGCAGCAATCTACCTAAAATGGTCGGTAAGTATGCCAGCGAGCCTCCCACGGGCGCAGGCATCGCCGAGAACTCTTCCAGCATAAAACCTTAGGCTATAGTTAAGAAAAGACTCGAACCTGCCCCCTCTCATCCTCTATTTCAACCCCAGCATCGGTAACTTTAACCGTAAATACATGCCGAATATTTTTGCTAATCTCTGACGAGGAAAATACTCCGTATTCGGTCAAATTCTCGAACTCGTAGTGCACGAAAATTCTATTTATCTTTCGCTCTTCGGAAAGTCTTCGCAGGTTCTTCGCGAGTTCTGCCAACTCATTTTTCTTGTTTCTATCCTGGCCCGCTGCATCGAAATATAAAATAAAGCACTTTTCGATTATTTTACCTTCTAAGTCCACGTTGACCTCGTCAGTCATGGCATTTGCCATGGCGAAGTCGAGCATGAAATTCTCGTTGCTTGCCCGGGTGATGACCTTAAAGAGATTGAAGTAGATAAGCGAGTCCCGGCTATCGTCTGCTAACCTGTGAAGCGTATGATTGAGCCCCGTGTGCTCGCCATTTGTAGGTCGGGATTCGGGATTTTTAGTGTAACCGACGTACTCAACCCGGCTATCCAAGCCAAGAAAAATATTAGCGTCCTCAAGGAAGTCATGGATCGAACGGGTGTACAGGTTACCTTGCGTGTCAGTGACGGTAATATACTTCTCACAGAGCTCTATCTTAGGCTTGCAAAACCTTTGTCGCTGCACATCAAAAAATCTGCAATGAACAGCTCTTTTTATCTTATCTTTACCTATCAACAAGTGCAATTTAACAGAGCGAGTAAGCGGATTATAACGTGGTGATTTTTTAGTATTAAAGCGAACGCGCTCCCGGGAGCAAATAAAATACACAAATCGCTTTTCTAGTACATCCTCAACCTCTTGCTTGACACGCTTTAGATAATCTATGATTAACTGCCTACTATCGAAATATTCCGCTACCTCGTGAGGATTTACTACAAGGTCATACCAGTATCGATCAAATCGCTGGAGGTTGACGACCCATTTTTTCTCCGAATCTCTATAAGCCGCAGTATCGGCCATAAAAGAAAGAAAACCCCTACTCATCAATTTTCACCACTCAACCTAACTCGCCTACAGATACGGCTATAGCGATGTAACTGCAAATCGCGCATCTCCGCTGGGCGCACCAACCCAAAACGGCTGCGTACCATTTTTAGCCAAAGAAATTGATCATCCGACTAATTAGTGTCGAAAATTAGGAGCTTTCCATCTCGGCGCTACTGTTGCCTATCGCGAATGGTGGCTCTCAAACCCAAACCGCCAAACGCGAGCCCTACGCAGCCATATGAGATAAGTTTTAACACCCTAGATCGTACCCAAGTGAAACTCTTACATCACAAGATCTTGAAGAAAATCAGTAAGTGCTTTCTTTGGATCGTCCTCTTCCGAAACAATCATCTCAATTCCCCACTGCCCCAATACCTCCTGCGCTACGGGGTTTGGTCGATTCGTAAAAACGTAAGACTTTGGCCTAGCGGACGGCAGTACCGAGCGTCCCCACATTTCTGTCAGCCTATAAAAAAGCAGACGTATATTGATATCTGAAATGCTGTACCCGATAAAAAGAACAGAACTCCCCAAAACATCATTACTGAGTTTTATATCTAACGGAGAATCATAGTTCAATCGCTGAAAATAACTGGTTTCGTCAAGAACGATTGATGTCTCGTCATCGAAGTCGCCATGAAACTTCACTATTTGACGACGCCCCTCAGTGGCAGATACAAGATCGGCAACGTTTGCAATCTTATCGTACGGTACCTCAAACCTATCGTGAGCCATTTCCAACCAACGATCATAGTTAGTTGTGTAAATTCTCGAAAATCGTCCTTGGGTAATTAGCCGATGTATTTCAGATGTGGAGATATCCGTAGTAGGTTTGTGCCACTCACGGTCCATCCAGCTCCGAAGCGGCCCAAGGGTACCCTTCTTCCTCTTGTAGTACTCAGCAAGCGCAAGTGCTGTTCCATAGGTAGAAAATATCTTTGGGTCATAGCCCAGGTCCTGAGCGATCCGTGCGATAAGCTCGCTCCAAGTAGGCAAGCTTAGATTTGCAGAGACCCCCGCGCCTACAAAAAGCATTAGTTTTCCGGTGCGATGTGCACGCAGCAACTCAGCGTTCATTTCATACCCTCACAAGTTTTGAGATAGTCTGCGAATTGATCAAGAGCTTTTCGACGCATGGAAATCTCATCTTTGCCCGATCCCATCTCAGCAAAAGTTTGGGTATAACCGTTTGGGACGAAAACACAGTCCCATTGAAAGTCCGTTGGGCCGGCCGGCACAAGAGGCACTGTTCCGTCTATGGCGCCTTCAAATAGACGAATCTCGCGTCCATCGCAATAGCCGAGCACCGTTTTTGCGGTCACTGCGGCATCTTCAAGACCCGCTACCAGCTTTACGAATCGATCTGCCTCAAGCTTGTCCCAGAATATCTGGGTCAAGCCTGCAGGAAGCCCGTTGAGCCCGCTCAGGTAAAGCCCGGTATGCTCGACGAATAGTGGGCGACCGATAGCCTCAAATGCCTTTGTCAACTTATCCCGCACCAAGCTGTGGACATCCTCGGTCTGGAGCTCTTCTATTTTACGAGAAACCGACACCACTTCCACGCCAACAGGAGCAAGAATTCTCTGCACCTCTTGGACCTTATGCTGATTCCCAGACATGAATCGGATTTTCAATCTAGACCCTCTATAAATGAGTATCGCTTGGCGACGTCGAATTGCTCGTAAATATCATTTGCCGAGAGCCCCTCAGTCATTGCCATCGCATGATCATCTGCTAGTCCTTGCTGATGAATTTCTGGATTGTCAGAGCAAATTACAAAAGGAACTTCATGACGCTTGAAATCCAATAGAGGATGGGCTTCATCAACAGGAACAGCTCCTGTTAGTCTGTTACTGATCGGACATACTTCAATGCAGATATCCTGCTTTGCCAAAATATCAAGCAGGTGAGGATCTTTACTTGCCGCCGTTCCATGCCCAATACGGTCTGCATCAAAAAGTTCCATGGCTGCCCGAACATTTTCCACCCGACCAGTTTCACCCGCATGGATGGTCACCCCAAGCCCGAATCGATCCTTCGCCTTCCGGAATAGCGATGGTAGCTCGGCTGGATAAGAAATTTCCTCGTCACCCGCCAGATCAAGCCCCACTACATCACTCGGTTCACCGAGATCTTGGTAGGCTTTAAGAAGTGTAGACAAACTAACCGAACTGTAATCTCCGCGCGTCACCGTTAGAATCAAACCGAAACGCATGCCGAAGCGATTTGATGCAGCTCTGTAGGATTCTATAAGACGCTCCAGCGCTTGGGCAGGCGAGCATTGTTGCAGAGTTGCAAGGTACAAAACGCTGCTTCGGAGTTCTACCAGGCGAACGTTATTTTGCGCAAGCCTCGAAAAGACTGCCCAGCAGAGACGGTCTAGGTTCTCGCGTTTTTTGGGGAAGAGTCGCAACACCTGCCAAGGCGTCAGGTATGACGCCAACGACTGACATGGCGTGCGCCGAGACATATCTCGCTCAATGGAGAAACTAGGCGGTAGCTCTGTCAACTCGTCTGCAAGAATCTCCTTAATAGTCGAAAGCGGGATTGCGCCGTTCATATGTACATGAAGTTCTGCGCGCGCGCGCTCGCTGGGTTCGTCCACCGAGATTTTGTGCACCACGGCCCCGCCCTGCGGCTTTGCAAAATCAATCTGACACTGATTCAATCGCTATCCTTAGTCGCTAGTCTAGTTATTCCACCCCAGCGCCTAACCTCTTCAGGTCATGACAAGCCCGGTAAATTATTAAGCGATCAGGTCTATACGTTAAGTCGCAGCTCAAGTATCGCCTCCCGACCAAAGGACAAATGTGGACTCTAGAGTGGCTTAAGCCGAAAACCCCCAAGCCACCTGAGCGCAAGACCAACTTATATGATCATTGGCTGTTACAAAATTTTCCTGGCCACCCTCTAGATAGAGCAGAGGATTATTTTTTCACAAAAATAGCAGAATAACTAAACCGTTTGATAGTTGAAGTTATATCGCTACTAACTCGGCGATTTTTTCTGCTATCACCGCCATTGAGTCTTCGGAGGTATCCAGACCGCTTCGAGAGGCAAGTAATGGGCTGACATTGCGAAGAGCGTCGTATGTAGTATTGTGCACGATAGGAACCAATTGGTTACCCGCCAAAAGTGTCGATAGCTCTTTGTCGGCGACGCTTTCTTTGGGGAGGCGAGCCAGCAGCGCGGGGGTTACCAGCACAAGTCCAATGCGTGAATTTGCTAGACCTTTGTCGATGGCACGCATCATCGGAACGCCAAGGCCCAAATCTTTCTCGCTGAACCAAACTTTGACACCGGCCGCTACGAGTAGCTCGTGCAGCTCTTTCGCCGCCCCCTGCCGATCGTCCCACGCGTGGCAGAGAAATACATCACGCAGGTCTGGTTGTGCCGCTGCTCGCGTCTCAACGGTCTGGCGAATTGGTTGAAGTGATTGCACTTGACCCAATGTGTATGACACGGACGAACCAGCTTTGGACCAGCGTGGCCTTGCCGTCCCGCCCGACCTGGTAGCCCCACTACTGGAGCTGTAGCCGCTATAGCTGCTCCCACTGCTACCAAACGATGTGGAGTAGGAGCGAGAGCTGGTGCGGTAGCGGCATGCAGGGCAGGCTGCCGCCGCTGCCGCTGAACTATGTCCGCGTATCGGTGCTGTGCATCTAGACATTTCTTGACCCTTTCATATAAGGAGCGAGTGGCCTTCAGGACACAAAAATGTGTCCTGGGCTCTGTTTAAGCGATTATCAACTGGTCGCTTTCGGGCGAATCACGATACGGAACGGCTGCCCGTTAGCACGTCGAATCACCTTCCCCGACTTGGTGGTGATGGTCATCCGGTAGATAACCTCGCCTTCCCCATCGGGCTTTTCGAACATCTCAAGCTGGGACATGGAATGTCCTCCTCTGAGATGGCTCAAACACAGAACTCGCTCCCTTGCGAAAGGACCCCATTAGGGCTACCATCCACAAGCTTTTTCCACAAAGCGCGAGAGACATCTGGAGCCTGTTCAGACGTCTTTTTCCGAAGGCCGGTCAAGTTCGTACCTTGACCGGCCTTTTTGTTTCTGGCGTTCTGACATTTCATCTGAACCACCGTTTTGAAGCCCATGATGTGCTACATAAAGGCACATCAGTCAACCACAACGCAAATGTAACATCGACTTTTTGATTACGTCAAGCGCTCTCATGTGCTAACGTAGAATTCCAGATGCGCCCGAGCAGACGATCGGGTGCGTTCCGCAAGGCAGGTAAGAAGGCAAGACCGTGAGAAAGCAAGACGGAGAGCAGATGATCGACTTGAGCGAATACAGCCAGGCCCAACGAGAGCGCCTGGTGTACATAGATTTCCGGCTGTACTTCACGGGAACCGCTTCACGCACCGACCTCATGGACAGATTCGGGGTGGGAGCGGCGGCGGCTACTCGTGATTTCGCTCAGTATCGAGAGATTGCTCCTCAGAACACTGAGCTCGACACCGTGACCAAGCACTACGTAATGCGCGAGACGTTCTCGCCTGTAGTCGAGCATTCGCCTGAGCGCGTGCTCACAGCTCTCTCTCATGGATACGGATACGGTCTGGATGGAGAGAAGCCATTCATCCTCAATGAGTCGGTTACTCTCCTCAGCAAGCCAAGAGTGGAAGTTTTGGCGCCAATTTCACGAGCAATTAGCCTCAACCAAGTAGTGAAAATAAGCTACACCTCAGGCTCGGGGAAATCTGAACGGGAGATTGTGCCGTTCGCTATAAGTTGCGACGGTTTGCGTTGGCACGTCCGCGCGTATGATCGAAAACGCGAAAAGTTTGTGGACTTTGTTCTAGCTCGAATTGGGTCTGCTCAAGTGCAACTAGAAGAACAGCCACTCACCCATGAGAACAAGAAAAACGATGACCAGTGGAATCGAATGCTCGATCTCCCTCTTGTCCCTCATCCTGATAAAGATTGTGCACAGATAATGATGTGCGACTTCGACATGCCCGACGGAGTTCTACGGCTTCGAGTACGTGCGGCAATGGCGGGATACGTTTTGCAGCAGTACCATGTGGACTGCTCGCCTGACCACAGCATCAAAGACAAGGCTTACCGCTTATGGCTTAGCGATCCATTAGCTCTTTACGGGGTGGAGAGCTCAATGTTTGCACCCGGATACAGAACTCCTAATCTTGACGAGTTGGAAAGATTTAAGATTGAGAAAAACTGAACGAACTACGCTTTACGTAAAATCGAATTCAGGCACCTTTATATTTCGAGACTGAGTTATCTTCTGACTCAATATCATCTCCGCGATCACTTGGTGGTTTGGCTCTGATGCAGAGCCTATCACGCCTATTGAACGACAATCGATTGAGTGTCTGAGGATACTTTTAGAGATAGAAACGAATACCCCTGACAATAAATAGCTTATTAATCATATGAATATAAAGCCGTTCGACTCCTGGTGCCGCACCATACGCAGTACTCAAAAGGTTCACCGCAAGGTGGGCCTTTTTGTTTCCAGCCCACGCCCCAGAACCCCCCTCAACTCGCTTGATGCAGGTGCAGCTGTCTTTCTCAAAATTTGAAAAGCCGGTGCGATTCATTGTGGGAGCGGGCTTGCCCGCGAAGCAGGCGACGCGGTGTCTGGCACCGGCTGCGCCGGTGTTCGCGGGCACGCCCGCTCCCACAGGAACCGTGTAATCGTCGAGTCCTACATTTTGGCTGTTGATCTACGCCCTCTTCGGCTGAGGCAGCACCAGATCCAGCCAAGGCTCGCCATTCCTGAGCATGGCATTGAGTCGCACCAGGAAGATCCGCATGCAGGCCACGATAGCGACCTTGGCAAGCCGGGCTTCAAGCCGCCCCCCCTGAAATAGAGCGTTTGCCTACGGATTTTCCGCTGTCGTGGTTGAAGCTCTCATAGAACGATACATAACTGCTTGATTTAGCAGGGCCCTTGTGGGAGCGGGCGCGCCCGCGAACACCGGCGTAGCCGGTGCCAGCCACCGCGTTGGATTCTTCGCGGGCACGCCCGCTCCCACACCGACCGCGTCGCGCTTACGAATTGAGTTCTCTGCGCGACAGCGCAACTCGTAGGGCTGCGACGCAAGGCCGCCCCTGCATGTCAGAAGGCAGTGCTTACCGTCAGCGACAGGTTGCGCGGGTCACCGTAGATGCCGCCGGCATAGAACCCGTACTGGGTGTAGTAGTGCTTGTCGAACAGGTTGTTGGCGTTAAGGGTAACGCTGGTGGCATCGGTTACCTGGTACTTGGCCATGGCGTTCCAGATGGCATACCCCGACCAGTTCACATCGGTTGCACCGTTGCTCACGCCGTTGACCGGCTGGCCTGCAGGGCTGGAAATAGCGCGGATGTTGCTCTGCGCTGTTACACCGGCACCTACGGTCAGGCGGTCGAGCGGACCGCTCAGGCGGTAGGTGGTGGTGGCCTTGAACAGGTGCGACGGGTCGCTGCGGCCGTCGCTGTCGACACGGCGGAAGTGCAGGTAGGTATAGCCAGCGTACACGTTCCATTCAGGCGTCAACGCGCCTGCCACTTCCAGGTCGATACCGTCGGTTTCCACACCCGAGCCGGCCTTGTAGGCGCTGGCACCGGTCGGGGTGGTCAGGTCGCCATCGAGCACGGCTTTGTTTTCCTGCTTGGTGCGGAAGTACGCTGCCGAGGCGTTCAGGCGGCCGTCGAACCATTCACCCTTGATACCCGTTTCATAGCTTTGCCCACGAATCGGCTCGACTTTGCTGCCGCTCACGGTTTCCGATGTTTGCGGGGTGAAGATGTCGGTGTAGCTGGCGTACAGCGAGTAGGTGTCGTTGAGGTCGTACACCGCGCCCAGGTATGGGGTGACGATGCCGTTCTCTTCCTGGCTGCTGCGCTCGCCGGCCACGCTGCGGGTCACCGACGCGTAGTTGCTGGTGCGCACGCCGACAATCACCGACAGCGGGTCGGTAATGCTCAGGCGGGTAGCGGCGTACATGCCTTGCAAGCGCGTGGTGGTCTTGCTGTGCAGGCCGGTGCGCGAGGCGATGAGGCCGTAGTCGTCATCCACGCCGTTGTGCCAATCGGTGACCGGGAAACCGTTGTTGGCGCGGAACTGGCAACCCAACGCCGGTGCACTGGCCATGCCGTCGCCCACCATGGTGCAGGTGTACTGCGGCGACCAACCCACGGTGCGGCTGTCGTTATAGCCCACCATGGCCTGGTGGGTGCGGCCGAACAGCTGGAATGGGCCAGACAGGTCGATCTGCGCCGACTGCTGGGTAGTGTCGGTGGAGCTGTGCAGGCCGTTCAGTACGGCGCCGCTGCCATCCTGGTCCCAGTAGCCGCCATAGGTGCCGCGCCCTGCCGAGTTCACCTTGGCCAAGCCGCGGTGGTTGAGGGCTTCGGTGGTGGCCTGGGAGGCCTTCAGGTCCAGCGTCCAGTCGTTGTCGAAGCGGTGCTGCAGCGAGCCGAAAGCGGTGCGGGTGGTGTACTCGCCAAAGCTCCAGCTGGGCACCACGTTGGTGCTGCGTGGCAGGTCGGTCTTGCTGCCGTCGCGGTACCACAGCGGAATGTTCGCGCCCCAGCCGCCACCCACCACCTTGTTGTATTCGTACTGGTAGCCGGCACCGAGGGTGGTGGCGTCGTCCAGGTCAAATTCGAAATTGGCCAGCGCCGCGCGGGAGCGGTCGGACTGGTTGTCGCGGAACGAATTGGCGTCCTGCTGGGTCATCACGAAACGCGAGCGCAGGCGCCCGTCCTCGGACAGCGGCAGGTTGAGGTCGGCACCCAGGCGGCGTTTGTCCCAGCTGCCGTACGTGGCGTAGGCGCTACCGCCAAAGGTCTTGGTCGGCGCCTTGCGGATCAGGTTGACGGTGGCCGAAGGGTCACCGGTGCCGCCAAGCAAGCCGTTGGCCCCGCGCACGATGTCGATGCGCTCGTACAGGTCCATGTTCAGGGCATTGCCGCTGCCGCTGAAGTCAGAACCGCCTTGGGTCTGCAGGCCATCGACCTTCCAGTTGCTGATCGAATAGCCACGGGCGCGGTAATCGGTACGCCCGCCCACTTCGGACTTGTTGGCCGTTACCCCTGGGGTGGTTTCCAGGGCCTGCTCGATGGTGTGGATGCCACGGTCTTCCATCTGCTGGCGGGTGATGGTGGTCACTGACTGCGGGGTCTGCCGGGGCGTCAGGTTCAGGCCGGTGGAGCTGCGTGTGCTCTCGACGGTGTAGCCCAGCTGGCCTGCAGCGTCGGCGGGCAGCAGCGCGCTGTCTTCGATTTGCGTGGCGTCCAGCTCCAGGGGTTGGCTGTCGGCGGCCATGGCACCACCACTGATAGCCACGGCAATGCAGAACGCCAGTGGCTTGAGGCGGTTGCCGTTTGCAAGGGTGGGGGTGAGCGCGTTCGGAATGCTGTAGGGATTCATTTGGGAAGACTTCGTATTTGCAGATGATTTTTTGTTAGGATTCTAGGGATCGGCCCTCCCGGCGCCAGACCCGACATGTACGGGGATGTAATTGAATGTAATGAGCGCCCCTGGGCCTCACCCGACAGGTGTTTTCCGCATGAGCACGACCCTGCTGGTCGTCGACGATGACGACGAGATCCGCGAACTTCTTTGTGATTACCTGGCCGACGCCGGTTACAACGTGCTGGAGGCGGCCGACGGTGAGCAGATGCGCGCACAAATGGCCAGGCACACGGTGGATCTGGTGGTACTCGACTTGATGCTGCCCGGCGAAGACGGGCTCAGCCTTTGTCGCCAATTGCAGGCCACGCCCGGGCTGGCGGTGATCATGTTGTCGGCCAAAGGCAGCACGCTGGACCGCATCATCGGCCTGGAGGTGGGTGCCGACGATTACCTGGCCAAGCCCTTCGAGCCACGCGAGCTGATTGCCCGGATCAAGGCGGTGCTGCGTCGCCCGCAACGCCTGGAAACCCAGGCGCAGGGCACTGCAGGGGCCGACGCACAACTGTTCGCCGGCTTCCGCCTGGAGCACGTCAAGCGCCTGCTCACGCGCCCCGATGGCCAGACCCTGCCCCTGCCACGCTCCGACTACCGGGTGCTGCGCGAGTTGCTGGAGGCTAATAACCGCGTGGTCTCCCGCGACCAGCTGACGCGCAGCGCATTTGGCCGCGACCACATGCCTGATGACCGCTCGGTGGACATGTGCGTCAGCCGCCTGCGCCAGCACCTGCGGCGCGCACCGGACGGGGCCGCACAGATCCTCACCATCCGCAACGAAGGTTACTTGCTGACCATGGGCCAGCACCAGGCCGATGCCTGAGGTGCGCTGGCTTCGCCGGCTGTGGCCGCGCACCCTGTTCGGCCAGCTATTGCTGATCATGGTCAGCGGCACGCTGGTGGTGCAGCTGATGTCGAGCAGCATCTGGTTCGATGTGCGCTTCGCCCAGGTGTTCGAAGCCCCCGTGCGGCTGATCGCCGCGCGCAGTGCGCCCCTGATCGCCCGGGCCGACTGCCACGATGCCGCGCTGCCAGTGCCGGCTCATTACCAGGTGCGCTGTGCCGAGCACCTGCCCGAGCCAACGCATGATCAGCGCCGTGAGCGCCGGCGGGTCGAATTGCTGCTGCGCCAGGCCCTCAAGTACGAGCTGGGGCATACTCAGGCGGTACGCCTGATGAATGTGCAACTGACCGACGCGTCGGGCCAACCGATAGTCTGGCGCAGCCTGTTCGGTTTGCGTACTGCCCAGGCCCATATGCAGTTTGCGGTGCCATTGGCCGATGGCCACTGGCTTATCATCGAGGGCCAGGAGCTGCAGGGCTGGAGCGGCGAGTCGGCCTGGGTGCTGATCAGCGATTACCTGTTGCGGGTGTATGCACTGCGCATTGTCGCGGTGCTGCTGGTCTGCCTGATTGCCGTGCGCCTGTGTCTGCGCCCGTTGCAGCGCCTGGCTGATGCTGCCCGTGGCCTGGGCACCAATCTTGAGCAGCCGCCACTGGTGCTGGATGGCCCGCAGGAGGTACGCCAGGCTGCCCAGGCGTTCAACGCCATGCAGCAGCGCCTGATTGCCATGGTCAACGACAAGGCCTACTTCCTCGCCGCTGTGTCCCATGACCTGCGCACCCCCTTGACCCGCATGCGCCTGCGCCTGGAGCGCTTGCCGGAGGATGAACACCACCAGCGCCTGCGGCAGAACATCAGGCAGATGGACGACATGATCGGCCAGGTGCTCGACTACCTGCGCGCCGGGGAACAGCAGAACTTGCAGCAGGTGGACCTGGACCGACTGGTGGCACGCCTGTGCGCCGAACTGGCGACCGAAAAAGAGCCATTGCCGGTGCATGGCCAGGCAGGCGGCGTGCATGTGGATGCGTTGCTGTTGCAGCGTTGCCTGCAGAACCTGCTGGTCAATGCACTGCGTTATGCCAAGGAGGTTTCGGTCACACTCGAACGGGCGAACAGCGGGGTGCTGATCCATATCGACGACCGTGGCCCGGGGATTGCGCCGGGGCTGCTGGCGACCATTACCGACCCGTTCGTACGCGGCGAAGGGTCGCGCAACCAGCCCTCCGGGGGATACGGGTTGGGGTTGAGCATTGCGCAACGCATCGCTGGCAGCCATGGCGGTGAGCTGCTGCTGATGAACCGCGAAGGGGGTGGATTGCGGGTTAGCGTGGTGCTACCGGGTTGAGCCGTGCCGCTAGGGTCGGCGTGGCAGCTCGATTTTTGGGGTTGGGGCGCAGATCGCCGGGGCCGCGGTGCGGCCCTTTCGCGACACAAGGCCGCTCCCACAAGGGGCCCGGTTCGGGGCATGCCTGTAGGAGCGGCCTTGCGTCGCGATGGGCTGCAAAGCAGCCCCCAGCACCCTCAGCTCAGCATCAGAAGATGCTGATCGGGTACTCGACGAATACGCGTACTTCGTTGCCATCGTCGTTGTAGCCGTTCTGCTGTACGGCGTTGTTGGTACGCACGAACGAGCTACGCAGCTTGATGGACAGGTCTTTGGCCGGGCCGTCCTGCACCACGTAACGGACCTGGTTGAAGATCTCGCGTTCCTTGCCTTCGCCGAAGCCCTGCGGGTTGGCGTTGTTGCGGGTGTTGATGTTGTCACCCACTACGTAGGCCAGCTTGTAGGTCAGGCCAGGGATGCCGTAGGCACCGAAGTCCAGACCGTAGCCCAGCTGCCAGGAACGCTCGTCCTCGGCGTTGAAGTCGGACCAGTACGAGTTGGCCAGGTAGATGGTCGAACCACCGTCACCCACGCCGCCCTGGTTCTGATACCAGCCGTAGTTGTAGCCGGTGCTGCCAGTGCTGCGCTGGTGGGCGAGGGTGAACGAGTGCGCACCATACGCGTAGGTGGCCGCCAGGCTCCAGATGGTGTTGGAGTCGCCGTTCAGGCCGGCGGCCTTGACGTACTTGTTGTTGATGTCCGACTTGTAGCCGTTGAAGTCCAGGGTCAGGGACTGGTCGCTGGCGATCGGGAAGACGTAGTTCAAGCCCAGGTAGTGCTTGCGCATCACGTCTTCGTTGTCTGCGGTGTACAGCGAGCCGGTGAAGTTGTCGCTGAACTTGTAGCTACCACCCAGCACGTTGATCGACTTCAGGCCACCACCATCACGACGCTCGGCGCTTTTGCGCGCTTCCTGGGTGAAGCGGCCGGCGTTCAGCTCCAGGCCCTTGATTTCCTTGGAGGTGATCAGGGTGCCGGTGAAGCTTTCTGGCAGCAGACGTGCGTCGTCGTACTGCAGCACTGGCAGTGCTGGCATCTGGTCACCGTACTTGAGCACGGTATTGGAAATGCGGAACTTCACGGCTGCGCCACCACGCGCCAGGTTGTGCGGCGAGCTGGCGTTGCCGTCGGCGTTGGTGGTTTCGTGCGGCTTGAAGAAGTCGACACCCGCGCCACCGTTATGGCCTTTGCCGCCATCGAGGCGCAGGGCATACAGACCGAATGCGTCGACGCCGACACCGACAGTGCCTTGGGTGAAACCGGAGGAGAAGTTGCCGATGACTGCCTGGCCCCATTCGATCTGGTCGTCGGTGCCGTGCTTCTTGTCACGGTTGATGTAAGCGTTGCGCAGAAGGACGTTGGCGTGGCTGTCCTCGATGAAGCCCTTGCTCTCGGCCTGATCATTGGCCTGTGCCTGGGTCGCGGCGATCATCGCCAGGGCGACCAGGCTGATCCTGGTTTTCAACATGTTATTTTCCTTATCGCTTAATCAAAAACGCGCTGCAATACAACGCCAGGAACCAACGCCCCTTACGTAGGTTCGACGCTATGCGGATCCAGACTTGAAGGCCGGCCGGCAATTGCACGGGCGGCCTCTGGCAGCAGCATGGCCAACGGAAGTGGCCAGCAGGCGTTGGGCCGAATCCTAGCCGTGTGCGATTACAAATGTCAAAAATTCGTGAAATGCAGGTTGATATAACCAAGATCATCCCGTGATACGAGGCATTTCAATGCATGTCGGCGCTATAGGAGGGGATTTTATCTTTTTGTCAGAAACGGCATCTTGACTGCCCCGACAATTTACCGGGTGCGTGTGGGGAGGGGCGTGTGGCAGGTACCGGCCTCTTCGCGGCTATCGCCGCCAAGAGGTCGGCACAGCTGTAGTCGATTAGTGCCACACCGCCATCAGCGCCTGCATTTCAGCATCGCTGAGCAAACCTTGCGGGTAGCGTCCGGCAAGCAGACGTCGTGGGTCGGTCGTCCTGACCCTGATGCTTCCATGGTGTTTCAACCACGCCGCGACCCGCTTGAGCGATGGGTGACCAACTGCCGATGGGCGCAAAGCCGACTCACTTGCTGCGTTCATGTCTACACGTACTCCCTAACCCGTGAGCGGCTAATCTACGTAGGTAATGTTACAGCTCGGATAACCTGGCAGACCCAAGCTATCTCCTTGAAAAACAATACAAAGCCTATGCCAAACCAGCCGCCGGGCGTCGCCCGAAAAAAAAAGGCCCGTCTACTGACGGGCCTCATTGTCACCGGGCTGGCACTCAGCGCGTCACCGGTGCCGGCTGCTGCTGGGTCAGGCAGTGGATGTTGCCACCGCCCAACAGCAGCTCGCGCCCGGGAATCATCACCACTTCGTGGTCGGGGAATATCCGCGCAAGGATCGCTCTGGCTTCGGCATCTGCCGGGTCATCGAAGCTTGGCGCAATAATGCCGCCGTTGACGATCAGGAAGTTCACGTAGGAGCCGGCCAGGCGCACCGATGGGTCACGCTCCTGGCTGCCGGCAACGTGGTCGACACCGGCACATTCTTCAGCCGTGGCGTACAGCGGCCCGGGAATGGGCATTTTGTGCACGATTAGTGCTCGGCCCTTGGCGTCACGGGTGTTCTGCAACACCTCCATGGCGGCGTGGCAACGGGCGTAATTGGGGTCGTTGGAATCATCGGTCCAGGCCAGTAACACTTCGCCCGGGCGCACGTAACAGCAGAAATTGTCGACGTGGCCGTCGGTTTCATCGTTGTACAGGCCATCGGGCAACCACACCACGGTATCCACCGCCAGGTGGTCGCGCAGCACCGCTTCGATCTGCTCGCGGGTCAGGTGCGGGTTGCGGTTGCGGTTGAGCAGGCATTCCTCGGTGGTGATCAGCGTGCCTTCACCGTCCACGTGGATCGAACCGCCCTCAAGCACGAAGCCTTCGGTGTGGTAGCGCTGGCAGCGCTCCATTTCCAGCACCTTGGCCGCCAGCTCCTCGTCGCGGTTCCATGGCGCATACAGGCCACCATCGAAGCCGCCCCAGGCGTTGAAGCCCCAGTCCACACCGCGCACTTCGCCTTGGTCGTTGATGACGAAGGTCGGGCCGGTGTCACGCACCCAGGCGTCGTCGTTGCTGATTTCGACCACCCGAATGTTCGGCTGGTCGAGCTGGCGACGCGCGTTCTCGTACTGGCCAGCGGAAACCGCCACGGTAACCGGCTCAAAACGGGCAATGGCCTTGGCCAGGGCTACATGGGCTGCCTGCGCCGGTTTGCCGCCCAGGCGCCAGTTGTCCGAACGCTCCGGCCAAACCATCCATACCTGGGTTTGCGGGGCCCACTCGGCGGGCATGTGGAAACCATCGGCACGTGGCGTGGAGTTGAGGGTTTTCATGGTTGACCTCTGTGATGGCCCTGGGCCGGATTGCGGTGAGACGTTGATCTATTTATAACCGATACATATCGATATTTAAAGCCTTATACGTCGAATTTTCAGGAGAACCTCCATCCTAATATCGATAGAAATCGAATTTAATGCGTGTTCGCCCGTTAGCACCCGTCGCTTGGCCGCCTACCCTGGCCATATCGTACGCATCCTGTCACTGCTGCATGCGGAAATTTCCAGTAAGGGCGACTAGGGTCAATAGTTAACGAACGGCAAGCGAACCGCCATGAACATCATCCCGACTGAAATCCCCGATGTACTGATCATCGAGCCCACGGTTTACGGTGACAGCCGTGGCTTTTTCTTCGAAGCGTTCAACGCCCGCGAGTTCGCAAGGCAGACCGGGGTGAATGTCGAATTCGTCCAGGATAACCACTCGCGCTCGGTCAAGGGCGTGCTCCGCGGGCTGCATTTTCAGGTGGAGAATACCCAGGGCAAGCTGGTGCGCGTGGTTCAGGGCGAAATCCGCGATGTCGCCGTGGATGTGCGCAAAAGCTCGCCAACCTTCGGCCAGTGGGTCGCGGTGGATCTGTCCGCAGCCAACCATCGCCAGTTGTGGATACCCGCAGGCTTCGCCCACGGCTTTGCGGTGCTGAGCGAGTCGGCCGAGTTCCTCTACAAGACCACCGATTACTACAACCCCGGCGCCGACCGCTGCATCCGCTGGGACGATCCGCACCTGGCCATCGACTGGGGGCTGCAGCAACCACCGCTGCTGTCAGACAAGGACAAGCTTGGCCGGGCATGGGCAGAGGCGGAACTGCTGCCGTAACTAGCGCATAATTGCGCCAGACCTTTCTGGCGCATTTACGTGATGATTGCTAAACCCACGCCCCCACGCCGTCCCCGCTGGCGCAGCCTGGCCTTGCTGGCCCTGTGCCTGGCGCCGTTACTGTGGCCCTTGCACCACCTGGCCGAACGTTACTACCAGCAGGAATTGGCCTCGCAGAACCGCCAGACCCTGGACCTGTACGTGGCCAACCTGCTCGGCACCCTGCACCGCTATGAAACCTTGCCGCAGATCCTCGGCGACCTGCCGGCACTGCGCAGCGTACTGGCCGACCCCTTCCGCCTGGAGGCGGTGACCAACGCCAACCGCCTGCTCAAGGGCATCGTGCAGCAGACCGGCGCCGAGGTGATGTACCTGATGGACGTCAGCGGCAACACCCTGGCGGCCTCCAACTGGGACAAGCACGACAGCTTCGTGGGCCGCAACTTCGCCTTCCGCCCGTACTTCAACGAAGCCATGGCGGGCCACCTGGGCCGCTTCTTCGGCCAGGGCACAACGTCGGCCAAACGCGGCTACTTCTTTGCCGCCGCCGTACGTGATCGCGAGCGCATCGTGGGCGTGCTGGTGGTCAAGGTCGACCTCGACCACACCGAAACCCTGTGGGGCCGCACGCCGGAGCAGCTGTTGCTGACCGATCACAATGGCGTGGTCATCCTCACTTCGCGGCCCGATTGGCGCTTCCGTGCCACCCGCGCACTGAGCGATGCCGAGCGCCAGGCCATCATCGCCATCCAGCCCTACCCCACCCAGGCCCCGCAACCGCTGGTGCTCGCCCCGGATGCCTGGATCACCCAGACCCGCGACATCAAGGAAACCGGCTGGCAGGTCAGCATCCTTGCCCCGCGCATGCTGGTAGACCGTTCGGTGCAAACGGTAATGGCCATTGGCGCCGGCACCCTGCTGGTAGCAATGCTGCTGGCCGGGCTGGTGATGCAACGGCGCCGCCACTACATCGACCGCATCGACTTCGAAGCCCGCGCCCGTCAGGAGCTGGAAAAGCGCGTAGCCGAACGCACCGCCGACCTCGAGGGCCTCAACACCCGCCTCAAGCGCGCCGTACTGGAGCGCGAAAATGCCCAGCAAGAGGCGGTGCGCGCCCAGGACGAGCTGGTGCAGGCCGGCAAGCTGTCGGTGCTTGGCACCATGTCGGCCAGTATCAGCCACGAACTCAACCAGCCGTTGGCGGCGATTCGCAGCTACGCAGAAAATGCCGAGATCCTGCTCGACCACCAACGCACCGAGGACGCCCGCGGCAACCTCAAGCTGATTGGCGAGCTGACCGGGCGCATGGCGTCGATCATCGCCCACTTGCGGGCCTTCGCCCGCCGTGACCGGCACGCCCCGGAAAGCGTGGCCCTGCAGCCAGCCCTGGACGATGCCCTGGCGCTGCTGGCCAAGCGCCGCCGGGCAATGGCCGTGGAGCTGATCCGCGACCTGCCGGAAGCCACCTTGTGGGTACAGGCCGGTGAAACCCGCCTGCGCCAGGTGCTGGGCAACCTGCTGGCCAATGCCCTGGACGCCCTGACCGAAAAAGCCAACCCGCGCCGCCTGTGGCTAAGTGCCGAACAGCGTGATGACTGCGTCTACCTGTACATCCGCGACAATGGCCCCGGCTTCAGCCGCCAGGCCCTGGAGCATGCCAAGGAGCCGTTCTTCACCACCAAGACCCGCACCCAGGGCCTGGGCCTGGGGTTGGCCATCTGCGAAAGCCTGATGCGCGCCCTGGGGGGTGAACTGCTGCTGGCCAACCACCCGGAAGGTGGTGCTCTGCTGACCCTGCAGCTACGCAAGGCTGCGCCTGGCGCAACCTTGCCCAATTCGGAGGACCCCTCGGCATGACTCCCGAGACACAGATCGACAGCCAAGCCCAGGTCATCCTGGTCGACGATGACCCACACCTGCGCCAGGCCCTGAGCCAGACCTTGGACCTGGCCGGGCTGAAAGTGGTCGCGCTGGGCGATGCCCAAGGCCTGGCTGAGCGTATCGAGAGCGACTGGCCCGGCGTGGTGGTCAGCGACATTCGCATGCCCGGCATCGATGGCCTGCAGCTGCTGGAGCAACTGCACGGCCGCGACAGCGAACTGCCCGTGCTGCTGATTACCGGCCACGGGGATGTGCCCCTGGCGGTACAGGCAATGCGCGCCGGTGCCTATGACTTTCTGGAAAAGCCTTTCGCCAGCGACGCCCTGCTCGACAGCGTGCGCCGTGCCTTGGCCCTGCGCCGCCTGGTGCTGGACAACCGCAGCCTGCGCCTGGCGCTGAGCGACCGCCAGCAACTGGCCACGCGCCTGGTCGGCCATTCGCCGGCCATGCAGCGCCTGCGCGAGCAGATCGGCGCCTTGGCCGGAACCCGCGCCGATGTGCTGATCCTGGGTGAAACCGGTGCTGGCAAGGAGGTGGTCGCCCGTGCGCTGCATGACCTGTCCAGCCGTCGTGACGGGCCGTTCGTGGCGATCAACGCCGGGGCACTGGCCGAATCGGTGGTCGAAAGCGAACTGTTCGGCCATGAGCCCGGGGCGTTCACCGGGGCGCAAAAACGGCGCATCGGCAAATTCGAGTTCGCCAACGGCGGCACGCTGTTCCTCGACGAAATCGAGAGCATGAGCCTGGACGTGCAGGTCAAGCTGCTGCGCATGTTGCAGGAGCGGGTGGTGGAACGCCTGGGCGGCAACCAGTTGATCCCGCTGGATATCCGCATTATCGCCGCCACCAAGGAAGACCTGCGCCAGGCCGCCGACCAAGGCCGCTTCCGTGCCGACCTGTACTACCGGCTGAACGTAGCGCCACTGCGTATCCCGCCGCTGCGGGACCGCGGCGACGACATCCTGGTGCTGTTCCAGCATTTTGCCGACGCTGCCAGCCAGCGCCACAGCCTGGCGCCACACGCCTTGCTGCCGGCGCAGCGGGCGATGCTGCTGCGCCACACCTGGCCAGGTAACGTGCGTGAATTGCAGAACGCCGCCGAGCGTTTCGCCCTGGGCCTTGAACTGGCGCTGGATGGCCAGCTGCCAGCGGCTGCGGCTGCGGCGCCTTCGGTGTTGAGTGGCAACCTGAGCGAACAGGTAGAGCAATTCGAGCGCTCGCTGATCGCCGCCGAGCTGGCCCAGCCCCACAGCTCCATGCGCAGCCTGGCAGAGGCGCTGGGCATCCCCCGCAAAACCTTGCACGACAAGCTGCGCAAGCATGGCTTGAGCTTCGAGGGCGGTAGCGGCGGGCACGACGACCATGAGGACAACCGTTGATGAGCACCGATAGCCAGTACCTGCAGTCCGTACTGCATGGCGACATCCCGCTGACCCGCGAAATGGGCCTGGAGGTCATTGATTGGCAACACCACACCCTGCGCCTGCAATTGCCGCTGGCGGCCAACGTCAACCACAAGAGCACCATGTTCGGCGGCAGCCTGTACTGTGCAGCGGTGCTGGTGGGCTGGGGCTGGTTGCACATGCGGCTGCGCGAACTGGGGATAGATGACGGGCATATCGTCATCCAGGAAGGGCAAATCAGCTACCCGCTGCCGGTTACCGGGGCGGCAATAGCCCGTTGCCCGGCGCCGGAAGAGAAAGCCTGGGAACGCTTCCTCAACATGTACCAGCGTCGTGGCCGGGCGCGGTTGACGCTGCAGACCACGGTAAGCAATACCGGGAGTGATGAGCCGGCCGTCACCTTCAGCGGCCAGTACGTGCTGCACCGCTGAGAATGAAGGCTGTCGCGCCCCCTGTAGGAGCGGCCTTGTGTCGCGATGGGCTGCAAAGCAGCCCCAGGGTTTGGGCATGGTGCACAAATTGCCGGGGCTGCTTTGCAGCCCATCGCGACACAAGGCCGCTCCTACAAGGCCAGGCCCGCTAGATCAGCTCAAGAAAGGCCTGGCGCCACGCTGCCTTGGCCGGCAACGCCAGGAAATACGGGTTGAGCAAAGACTCGCGCGCCGGGTAACGGAACGGCAAACCGTCCAGCCCGATCACTTCACCCCCCGCCCCTTCCACCACACCCTGGGCCGCCGCCGTATCCCACTGCGAAGTCGGCGCCAGGCGTGGATAACAATCGGCGCTGCCCTCGGCCAACAGGCAGAACTTCAACGAGCTACCAATGTTGGCCAGCTCCAGTTCACCCACTGCCGCACCCAGGCCCGCCAACAATGCTTCCTGTTCGGGGCTGGAGTGCCGGCGGCTGGCAACCACGGTAAACCGCTCACCCGCTGGCGGAGCGTTGCGCACCTGGATCGGCCGGGCCGCCTCACCCGCGTCTGCCCGCCAAGCCCCCAATTCGCGGCCCCCAAAGTAGCAGCGGCCATTCGTGGGCATCGATACCACGCCGAACACCACCTCGCCTTTTTCGATCAAGGCGATATTGACTGTGAACTCCTCGCTGCCGGCAATGAATTCCTTGGTGCCATCCAGCGGGTCCACCAGCCACCAGCGGCCCCAGCCCTGGCGCTCGGCCAGCGCAATATTGCAGTCCTCTTCGGACAACACCGGAATCTGCGGCGCCAGCGCCAGCAGGCCATCGGCAATCACCCGGTGCGCTGCCAGGTCGGCGGCAGTCACCGGCGAATCATCGGCCTTGTTGGTCACTGCCACATCGGCACGCCAGTACGGCAGGATCGCCTCGCCCGCAGTCAACGCCAACTTGACCACTTCACGCATCAGTTGATTGTCGTTCATAGCGCCAGCAGCCCCCGCTGAATCATCAGGTCACGCGCCAGGTACAGCGCCGCCAGGGCGCGGCCTTCGGTGAACTGCGGGTGCATGGCCAAGGCCGACAGCTCGCGCAGGTTGACCTTGTCGACCCGCATCGGCTCCGGCTCATCGCCCTCCAGGCGCTCTTCGTACAGATCGGTGGCCAGCACCACCTGGATTTTCTGGCTCATGTAGCCCGGCGAAAGCGACAGCTCGGTAAGGTGCTCAAGCTGGCGCGCGCCAAGCCCGGCCTCTTCCTTGAGCTCGCGGTTGGCGGCTGCCAGCACATCTTCGCCGGGCTCGATCAGGCCCTTGGGCAGCGACAGCTCGTACTCGTCGGTACCACCGCAATACTCTTCCACCAGCACGGCGTGCTCGGCGTCGAGCATGGCCACGATCATGACCGCGCCATAGCCGTTACCCCGGCCTACCAGGCGCTCATAGGTGCGCTCGGCACCATTGCTGAAGCGCAATTGCACAGCCTCTACGCGGAACAGGCGGCTACTGGCGACGATTTCGCGGCTGAGGACGGTGGGTTTCTGGCGCATGGGGCGGCTCCTTGGCGTGAACGGGTTACTATACCGTGGCTTGCCGACTGATCGAGAGTTTCCCATGCCTGTTCTTCCCTGGTCTGCCATCGATACCGTCCTGCTGGATATGGACGGCACCCTGCTCGACCTGCATTACGACAACCGCTTCTGGCTCGACCACCTGCCCCAGCGCTATGCAGAGCTGCATGGCGTGAGCCGGGCCATGGCGGAAATGGAGCTGCAGCCGCTGTTCGAGCGCAATGCCGGCACGCTGAACTGGTACTGCCTGGACTTCTGGAGCCGGGAGCTGCGCCTGCCGATCCGGGAGCTGAAACGGGAAATTGCCGACCTGATCGCGTTGCGCCCGGATGCCGACACGTTCTTGGCGGCGATTCGAAATGCCGGCAAGCGCGTGGTGATGATCACCAATGCCCACCGTGATTCGCTGTCGCTGAAGCTGGAACGGGTGGAACTGGCACCGTATTTCGAGCGGCTGATCAGCTCGCATGATTATGGTTACCCGAAGGAAAGCCCACAGTTCTGGGACGCCTTGCAGGCGGACATCGGTTTTGAGCCGGGGCGTAGCCTGTTCATCGATGACACCCTGGCGATACTGCGCAGCGCACGGTGCTTTGGTGTGGCGCACCTGCTGGCTGTACGCCAGCCCGATAGCCAGGCGCAGCCGCGCGATACTGAAGAGTTTGCTGCGGTCGAGGATTACCGGGAGCTATTGATTGGCCTGTAAGCGCCCTGGCACCGGCTACGCCGGTGTTAGCGGGGACGCCCGCTCCCACAGGTGACCACCGGCCTCACGCCTTGCAGCAACCTTGTGGGAGCCGGCTTGCCGGCGATAGGGCCGATAAAGCCTGCAAAAATCAGTCAGGAATACGCAGTACCTGCCCCGGATAGATCTTGTCCGGGTGCTTGAGCATCGGCTTGTTGGCCTCGAAGATCTTGTTGAACTGATTGGCATTGCCATACACCACCAGGGCAATCGCCGACAGCGTGTCACCCTTCTTGACCGTGACCAGGCGTGCGGCTGTCACGACCGGCCCGGTCACAGTGATCTGGTCATCGACGCTGGCCACACCCTCGATGTTGCCCGCTGCCAGCACAATCTTCTCCTTCTCTTCCTGGCTGGCGACTTCACCCTTGAGGATCACTTTGTCGCCCTCCACGGTCGCCGTGATGTTCGGGTTGCCGAGGCCGACATTCTCCACGTGTTTCTTCAACTGCTCTTCGGCTTTGGCATTGCCCGGGGTCAGCAGGTCGATCAACTTCTCGCCTGCTTCCTTCACGAAACTGATCAAGCTCATAGCACTCTCCTTGTTCACGAAACCTCGAACCCAGCAGTCTAGGCCAGCTTTGCTCATGCCGCCCGCCTGCGACCAATCGACGCGCTCTATCAAGGGATAGAGGCTAGCGATTAGACGCCACAGGCCCACGCGCCTAGGCTTGTGCTACACCAAGCCGCCGAATGAACAGCCTGCCCGATGAACAGCAAACCTCCGGTCTGCACGGCCTCATCGCCCTTGCCCCTGCCGGCCGCCAGCAACACCTACGCATACGTCCAGCTCAGCGACAGTAAAGGTGACAGCACGCCGCTGGCCGAAGAGGTTGCGTTGGCCATCGTCTACAACGGCCTCAACCAGGCAGTGATGCTGGTCAGCCCGACCGACCTGGAAGATTTCGCCGTCGGTTTCAGCGTGGGCAGCGGCATCGTCGGAGGCACCACGGAAATCTACGACCTGAAGCTCTCGGGCAGTGGCTCGGCCCTGTATGCAGACCTGGAAATATCCAGCCGAGCCTTCTGGAACCTGAAAAACCAGCGCCGGCAGCTGGCCGGCACCAGCGGCTGCGGCCTGTGCGGGGTCGAGGCGCTGGAGCAGGCGCTGCCAGAGCTGGCCGTGCTGCCCGGTGCGCCGCTGCCACCGGCAGCGTGGCTGGTGGGCCTGCGCGAGCGCATCGATGCATTTCAGCCGCTGGGCCAGCACTGCGGGGCGGTGCATGCCGCGCTGTTCATGGACCGCCACGGCGAACTGCTGCTGGGCCGTGAAGACATTGGCCGGCACAACGCCCTCGACAAGCTGATCGGCGCGCTGCTGCGCCAGGGCATCGACAGCCAGGGCGGCCTTGCGATCGTCACCAGCCGCTGCAGCCTGGAACTGATCCAGAAGGTGCTGCGCGCCGGCATCCAGACCTTGGTCAGCCTGTCCGCCCCCACCGGGCTTGCCCTGCAGTGGGCGCGCAAGCACAACCTCAACCTCATTCATCTACCCAAGCACAGCGCACCGCGGGTCTACAGCCCGGCGGCGGAGTCGTAACAGTCGTGACCTCGTACCAGCACCTACCGGACAATGCCCCAGCCTCAACCCCTCGCTACAAGCCCTACCACGGCCCTGCCGGTGGCTGGGGTGCGCTGCGCAGCGTGGCCAAGGCCTGGGTCGGCAGCGATAACGCGCTGAAGAACATTCGCGCCCTGCTCAAGACCAACCAGAACGGCGGTTTCGACTGCCCAGGCTGCGCCTGGGGCGATTCGCCAGAAAGCGGCATGGTCAAGTTCTGCGAGAACGGCGCCAAGGCCGTAAACTGGGAGGCCACCAAGCGCCGTGTCGACGCTGCCTTCTTCGCCCGTTACAGCGTCACCGCCCTGCTGCAGCAAAGCGACTACTGGCTGGAGTACCAGGGCCGCCTCACCGAGCCGATGGTCTACGACGCGACCAGCGACCGCTATCAGCCGATCAGCTGGGACGCCGCTTTTGCCCTGGTCGCCCGCGAGCTGAACAAGTTGGCCACACCTGACCAGGCCGAGTTCTATACCTCGGGGCGGGCCAGCAACGAAGCAGCCTACCTGTACCAGCTGTTCGTGCGCGCCTTCGGTACCAACAACTTTCCCGACTGCTCGAACATGTGCCACGAAGCCAGCGGCGTGGCGTTGGGGCAAAGCATCGGGGTGGGCAAGGGCACGGTCACGTTCGACGACTTCGAACATGCCGACGCGATTTTTGTCTGGGGCCAGAACCCCGGCACCAACCACCCGCGCATGCTCGACCCGCTGCGCGACGCGGTGAAACGTGGCGCTCAGGTGGTTTGCATCAACCCGCTCAAGGAGCGGGGCCTGGAGCGCTTCCAGCACCCGCAGAACCCGCTGGAAATGTTGACCAACAGCGACCGCCCAACCAACACGGCATTCTTCCGACCGGCGCTGGGTGGCGACATGGCGCTGCTGCGTGGCATGGCCAAGTTCGTCCTGCAGTGGGAGCGTGAAGCCCAGGCCAAGGGTGAACCGGCGGTGTTCGACCATGCCTTCATCGCCGAGCACGGCCATGGCGTGGACGATTACCTGGCCGTGGTAGATGCCACGCCATGGGACCACATCCAGGCGCAATCCGGCCTGCCCATGGCCGACATCGAACTGGCGGCGCGCATGTACTGCCGCGCCGAGCGGGTCATCATGTGCTGGGCGATGGGTATCACCCAACACCGCCACTCGGTGCCGACCATTCAGGAAATCGTCAACCTGCAGATGCTGCGCGGCAATATCGGCGCACCAGGCGCAGGCCTGTGCCCGGTACGTGGCCACAGCAACGTGCAGGGCGACCGCACCATGGGCATCAACGAGCGCCCACCCATGGCGCTGCTCGAGGCCATGGAAAAGCGCTTCGGCTTCCCCGTGCCACGGCACAACGGCCACAACACGGTCGAAGCGATTCACGCCATGCTCGACGGCCGGGCCAAGGTGTTCATCGGCCTGGGCGGCAATTTCGCCCAGGCCACGCCGGACACCGAGCGCACGGCGCAGGCGCTGCGCAACTGCGAGCTGACCGTGCACATCAGCACCAAGCTCAACCGCAGCCACCTGGTTCATGGCAAGCAAGCGCTGATTTTGCCGTGCCTGGGCCGTACCGACATCGACCTGCAGGCCGACGGGCCGCAAGCGGTAACGGTCGAAGACTCGTTCAGCATGGTGCACGCGTCCAATGGCCAGCTCAAACCGCTGTCTTCACAGATGCGCTCGGAGCCGGCGGTCATTGCTGGCATCGCCGCCGCTACGCTGGGCAAGAAACCCGTGGACTGGCACTGGCTGGTCGCCGACTATGCGCGCATTCGCGACCTGATCGCCGACACCATCACAGGCTTCAGCGGCTTCAACCAACGCCTGCAACACCCAGGCGGCTTCTACCTGGGCAATAACGCCGCCAGCCGCACATGGAAGACCAACACGGGCCGCGCCAACTTCAAGGCCAACCTGCTGCCCGATACGCTGCTTGACGAGCGTGTGCGTGCCAGCGGCCAGTTACCGGACCTGATCATGCAGTCGATGCGCTCGCACGATCAGTACAACACCACCATCTACGGCCTGGACGACCGCTACCGTGGCGTGCGCGGCCAACGCGAGGTGCTGTTCGCCAACGAAGCCGACATCATCCGCCTGGGCTTCCAGCCGGGGCAGAAGGTCGACATCGTATCGTTGTGGGGGGATGAACACGTCCGCCGGGTGCACGGCTTTACCCTGCTGGCGTTCGATATTCCGGCCGGGCAGGCGGCGGCGTATTACCCGGAGGTGAACCCGCTGGTGCCGCTGGAGAGCATTGGCGATGGCAGCCATACGCCAACCTCGAAGTTCATCGCCATCAAGCTGGAGCGGGCGCGGGACGACGGGCGTATCCTGTAATGGAGGTGCCAGCCGTGTTCGCGGCTATAACCGTATCTACAGGCTGGAGCAAAACCCTGTAGGAGCGGCTTCAGCCGCGAATAGGCCAGAAGCGCCAAAAACGAAAAAAGCCCTGTTCCGCAAGGTTCAGGGCTTTTGCCATAAAGACCTCAGACAGCCGAAAATGGTTTAAGTTTCACAACAAATACAGTCACTTACAGAATTGTGTACAACTCGTGTTACTCGTCGGATTTCCGTTGCCAGCCACCTCGCTTACCCTCAAATTCGCCTCGTCATCCTTATGAGGCTCTCTTGATGAAGAAGTACTCCTCGATTTTGTTGTTGTCTTTCAGCTTGCTCAGCGGCGTTGCCATGGCAGGCGGCACCACCGAGGCCGGCATTGGCGGCGCATTGGGTGGGGTACTGGGCTCCGTTGTCGGTAACTCCATCGGCGGTAGCACTGGCGGCGCCATTGGTGCCGGTCTGGGCGGTGCGGCCGGCGGTGCGCTGGGTGCCGACAAGCGCCAGCGCGGTGAAGCCGCTATTGGCGGTGCCCTGGGCGCGGCAGGCGGTAACGTGGTGGGTCGTCGGTAGGCGGTACTACCGGGAGCTACATCGGCGCGGCTGCCGGCGGCGGTGCTGGTGGTGCGCTGGGTAACTACCTGGGCAACAAGGCCGACGCCGATGAGCGCCATGACGACCGTCGCTACCGCCGTGGCTACGATGACCGTCGCCACTACGACCGTGGCCATCACTACGGCCACCGCAAGCACAAGCGCCACTGGCGCGACTAACGCCTGAGGGCCCTGCCCCGGCAACAAGAACCCCGCCCCTTCCGGCTAATGCCTGTCAGTTAAGCGTTACTGGGGCTGCTTTGCAGCCCTTCGCGGGCACGCCCGCTCCCACAGGCGCTGAACTCAAGAAATGCGCGATCCCTGTGGGAGCGGGCGTGCCCGCGAAGGGTCGCAAAGCGGCCCCAAATTACTTAACTGACAGGCATTACCTATGGGTAGGTGCCTTTTTTTTGCGCTGGAGTTGCCTACCGAGTGCGCCAGGCGGTTTCCGAGCGCCTTGGGCATCTTGCTTCCGCCCCGCCGCCGATTACCGGGCGGGTACTTGCAATATGAGGTACGGTTCAAGGTTGCATCGATGTCATGCCGTGATGGTATGCATTCCTATAAAACCGTTTCGCAGTAGGCTGCCGCAATCCGAAGCCGTTGCGCTATCCTAAATGGCTGAATGCAATTATCTTTTCCCGCTGCACAACTAATCGAACCGGCAAATGTCATTCACAGCAGGCCGGCCATTCATCGGGACGCCGGCCTTCACCACTGGAGCGAAGGCACATGGCAACACTGCAAGGCAGCACGTTGGAGGCTATCCAACATAGCCAGGCACAACTGCGCGAGGAATGGACAGCCGGCCTCGAAACCAACGGCGCCACGCGCAATATCAAAGAACAGGTACTGGCACAGGAAACCCAGGAATTTCTGCAGTTGCTGGTGGACGGCCTGCGCGCTGGTGGCGGCAGCCACCTGGCCGGCAGCGAGTGGGAGGCGTCGCGCCGGTTCCTGGAGAAGCTTTCTGCCAGCCGCGCTCAGCTTGGCCACGATTCGCACCAGGCCGCGTTCTTCATCTTCGCTTTGAAAGGGCCGCTGTTCGGCTTGCTGCAAACACAGTACAGCAGCGAGCCGGCACGCCTGGCCGAGCAACTGTGGCTGGTGTCGGAACTGCTCGATGGCATGGGCATGCACACCATCCGCGCTTTCCAGAAAACCCGCGAGGAAGTGATCAGGCGCCAGCAGGAAGAACTGCTGGAGCTGTCTACCCCCGTGGTCAAACTGTGGGACGGGGTGCTGGCGCTGCCACTGATCGGTACGCTGGACTCGCAGCGTAGCCAGACGGTCATGGAGTCGCTGCTGCAACGCATCGTCGACACCGGCTCGGAAATTGCCATCATCGATATCACCGGTGTACCCACCGTCGACACCCTGGTCGCCCAGCACCTGCTGAAGACCGTCACGGCCATCCGCCTGATGGGCGCCGACTGCATCATCAGTGGCGTGCGCCCGCAAATCGCCCAGACCATCGTGCACCTGGGGCTGGACCTGGGCTCGCTGACTACCAAGGCCAGCCTGGCCGACGCCCTCAAGCTAGCCCTTGCACGCCTGGGCTGCGACATCAGCAAGCAGGGGTAAGCCCATGGAGCGTATCCCGATCCTGCAGATGGGCGAGTTCCTGCTTGTGACCATTCAGGTCGACATGCACGACCAGCTGGCGCTGACCCTGCAGGAAGACCTTACCGAGCGCATCAGCAGTACCTCGGCCCGGGGCGTGTTGATCGATATTTCCGCGTTGGACATGGTCGACTCGTTCATCGGCCGGATGATCGCCAGCATCTCTGGCCTGTCACGCATTCTTGATGCCGAAACCATGGTGGTCGGCATGCAGCCGGCCGTGGCCATTACCTTGGTCGAACTGGGCCTTACCCTGCCGGGCGTGAGTACGGCGCTCAATGTGGAGCGTGGCATGCAAGTGCTGCGTCAACGAGTGAGCCAAAAATGAATGTGCGCGAAAGCGGCAGCCAGCCGGTACGAATCGAACAGGATGTGGTATTGGCGCGTCAGTTGGCGCGCAAGCTGGCCGGCGAATGCGGCATGCGCCTGGTGGACCTGACCAAGCTGGTGACGGCAGTCAGTGAACTGGCGCGCAACACGGTGGTGTATGGCGGTGGTGGCGATATGGACTGGGCTGTGCTGGAGGATGGCGGGCGCACCGGTTTGCGCCTGTTGTTCCGCGACGAGGGCCCCGGCATCCCCGACATCAAGTTGGCGCTGACTGACGGCTGGACCTCGGGCGGTGGCCTGGGCCTGGGCCTGACCGGCGCTCGGCGGCTTGTCCATGAATTTGAACTGGACACCGCGCCAGGGCAGGGCACACGCGTGACGATCACCCGATGGGCATGAACCTGTTCGCCAGCCAGACCCAGGTGATGGGCCTGGCAGACCCGAGCGATGTTGGCCACGCCCGGCGTACCGCACAAAAGCTGGCCAAGCGGCACGGCTTTGACGAAGAGGACTGCGGCCGTGTGGCGCTGCTGGCCACCGAGCTGTGCAGCAACGTGCTCAAGCATGCAGGCTGCGGTGAACTGCACCTGCGGGTGCTGCCCCGTGAGCACGGGGGTTATGCCATTGAACTGCTCACGGCGGACCGTGCCCAGGGCTTTGATGCACAGGCCTGCCTGACCGATGGTTATTCAACCGCAGGCACCCAGGGTATTGGCCTGGGGGCCTTGGCGCGCATGGCCCAGGTATTCGATGTGTACGCCGATGCGCGCGGCGCGGTGGTGCTGGCGCGCGTGCACGCCCAGCGCGACCACGCGCCAGACCTGCGCGTGGGGGTAAGCCAGCATGCCCTGCACGGCGACCCTGCCTGTGGCGATACCTGGCACCTGGCGATCGAAGGGCAGCGTATCAGCGCCCTGGTGATCGACGGCCTGGGCCACGGTGTGGATGCCCAGGCTGCAGCCAGCGCGGGCGCGGCAGTGTTTGCCCAGGCCCCGTTCGCCGGCCAGTTGGAGCAATTGCAGGCCATGCACCATGCCATGAATGGCAGCCGTGGTGGCGCGGTGGCGATAGCATGCTATGACGGTGCCCGCGACCACCTCGGTTTTGCCGGCATCGGCAATATCGGCGCCAGCCTGGTGAGCGCCACCCAGGTGCGTGGTTTGGCTTCGTTGCCCGGCATCGTTGGCGGCCAGTATAGAAAAGCCCAGGTATTTGACTACGCTCATGCAAATGGAAAACTGTTGATCATGTACAGCGACGGCTTGCAGTCCCGTTGGAATCTTGAGAATTACCCTGGCCTGGTGCACCGCCACCCGGCCGTGATCGCGGCAGTGCTGCACCGCGACTTCTGCCGGGGCCGGGATGATGTAACCGTGCTGGTCATCGACCTGGAGGCGGCGCATGGCTGATGCAGAGGTAATTGCCCGGCTGCAGGCAGAAAACGATGCCCTGCGTGCCGAACTGGAAGAAACCAACCAGGGCGTGCTGGCCCTGTACGCCGAGTTGGACATACAGGCCGAACAGCTGCGCCAGGCGTCGGACTTGAAAAGCCGCTTCCTGTCGTACATGAGCCACGAATTCCGCACGCCGCTGGGTTCGATCCTGAGCATCACCGGCCTGCTTACCGACGAGCTCGACGGGCCGCTGTCGGCTGAACAGCACCGCCAGGTCACCTTCATCAGCACCGCCACCCGCGAGCTGTCCGACATGGTCGACGACCTGCTCGACCTTGCCAAGATCGAAGCCGGGCGCATCAGCATCTCGCCGGCCTGGTTCGACATGCTCGATCTGTTCGCGGCCTTGCGCGGCATGTTCCGGCCGATTGTCGACGCTACTGCAGTCGACCTTATCTTCGAGGAGCCTACAGGGCTGCCGCGGCTGTACACCGATGACAAGAAGCTCGCGCAGATTCTGCGCAATTTCATTTCCAACGCGCTGAAGTTCACCGCCCAGGGTGAGGTGCGGGTGTCGGCCCAGCTGTATGGCGACGACCGCATCCGCTTTGCCGTCAGTGATACCGGCATTGGCATTGCAGCAGAGCTGTTGGATACGTTGTTCGAAGATTTCACCCAGGTAGATTCGCCACTGCAGAAGCGCTTTCGCGGCACTGGCCTGGGCCTGTCGTTGTGCAAGCGCTTTGCCATGCTGCTGGGTGGCGAAGTGGGGGTGCACAGTGAACCAGGGGAAGGCTCTACCTTCTTCGTGGTGATACCTCTGGCCCTGGCTCAGGAGAACGCCGATGAAACCTGAGGTGCGCTTGCTGATCGTGGACGATAACGTCGCCACCCGCTACGCACTGCGCCGGCGCCTGGTAGTGCACGGCTACGAAGTGCTGGAGGCAGGCACCGGCGGTGAAGGCCTTGCGCTGATTCGCGACGAGCAGATAGATGCCTTGATACTGGACGTGAACCTGCCCGACATGAGCGGGTTCGATATCGTACGGTTGCTGCGCAAAGATGCCCGCACGGCGTTGTTGCCGGTGATTCACGTGTCGGCCGCGTCGATCCAGAGCGGTGACATCATCACCGGCTTGAACGCTGGCGCCGATGCCTACCTGGTGCACCCGGTAGACCCGGATGTGTTGCTGGCAACCTTGCGTACCCTGTTGCGGGTGCGGGACGCCGAGCGCGCTCTGCGCCAGAGTGAGGCGCGCTTTCGCGAGATATTTACCGGTGTATCAGCGCCCATCGCGGTGCTCGACGCCGAGTTCAAGGTGCACGAGTGCAACCAGGCATTCAGCCATCTGACCCAGGAAAACAGCAACCCCGGGCAACTGCTGGAATGCTTTGCCAGCGGCCAGGAGCCAGCGTTGGCTGACCTGCGCCGGCACCTGGCGGCTGGCGAGCGCTGGAAGGGCACCCTGAGCATGCTGGTGCACGGGCATGTACGCGAAACCGAGTGGCAACTGTCGCCCTACCAGGCGCCAGGGCTGTGCCTGGTGTTCATCGAGGACATCACCGAGCACCGCCACCGGGAGCGCTCCCACCTGGCCCGCCTGGACGATGCCACCAACCAGTTGGCGCGGGAAGTCGCGGTGCGCGAACGCACCGAAGCGCAACTGCTGCAACTGCAGAAAATGGATGCCCTGGGCAGCCTGACCGGCGGCATTGCCCACGACTTCAACAACTTGCTCACCGGCATCATCACCAGCCTGGAGCTGATCTGCAAACGGGTGGCGGAAAACCGTATCGAGAAAGTGCCCAGGTACGCCGAAGCCGCACTCAGTTCAGCCACCAGCGCGGCCTCGTTGACCCACCGGTTGCTGGCCTTCGCGCGCCAGCAGCCACTGGATACCCGCCCGGTGGACGTCAACCAGCATGTACGCTCGCTGGAAGAGCTGCTGAACCGCACCATCGGCGAGCGCATCAAGCTTACCCTGGACCTGTCGACCCACCCGGCCATCGCCCTGGTCGACCCGGTGCAACTGGAGAGCGCGGTGCTCAACCTGGTGATCAATGCGCGCGATGCCTTGGCCAAGGGGGGGCGGATCTGGGTGAACACCGCAGCCACCTGGTCGCAGGGCAACCCCGACCTGGCAGACGGCCATTACATTGCCGTCAACGTGCGCGACAACGGTAGCGGCATCGAGCCGGAGCTGCTGGAAAAGGTGTTCGACCCGTTCTTCACCACCAAACCGGTGGGGCAGGGCACCGGGCTGGGGCTGTCGACCATCTATGGCTTCGCCCGGCAGTCCGGCGGGCATGTGCTGCTGAGCAGCGTGGTGGGGCAGGGCACGGAGGTGACCCTGTTGCTGCCGGCCAGCGCGGAGGCCGCGGTAGCGGTGGAGCCGGCCAACGTGCAGAACCTGCAAGGCAATGGCGAGCACGTGCTGGTGGTGGAAGACATGGCTTCGGTGCAGGTGGCGGTGGCAGAAGCGCTGACCGATGCCGGGTACCGCTGTACGGTGGCCACCACCACTGACGAGGCGTTGCGGCACCTGCGCGACGACGCCAGCCTGGACATGATGCTGACCGATGTTGGCCTGCCGACCCTCAGCGGCCGCGAGCTGGCCGACCTGGCGCGTTGCTACCGGCCCCAGTTGCCGGTGCTGTTCATGACCGGGTACGCCGATGCGGCCCAGGACCGCCAGGCCTTTCTCGGCGCGGGCATGGACATGCTGGTGAAGCCGTTTCAGCTCTATGAGCTGCTGGTGAAAGTGCGCCAGGCGGTCGGTACACGCTGAGGCAATTACCCCCGTCCATTTTTTCTGAAAATAAATGAGGTGTTTTCTCATTCTCGTTCGGCCTTTGCACAAGGCCGGAATACAGGCCAGCCGCCGACCCTCTACGGAGCGAGAAAATGAGTTCGACACCGGTTCCACAGCGCCACCCCCTCAGCCGTGCCATGCACGCGGCGATTCTGGGTTTGGTTGTCAGCAGCCCGGCATTGCCAGCGCTGGCACAACCTGCTGGCGCTGATCACGCCCTGCAACTGCAGCAGTGGAACATCCCTGCTGGCCCGCTGGCACCTGCGCTGGACCGTTTTGCCCGCCAGGCGGGTGTGAGCCTGGCCTTCGACGCGCAGACCGTGGCCAACCGCACCACCCCGGGCGTGCAGGGCGGCCTGGCGACGCCCGCCGCGTTGTCGGCGCTGTTGCAGGGGACCGATCTGCAGGTTGAACAGCAAGGCCCCCAGGCCTACCAGATCATTGCGCAAGCGCCGGCTGCCGGCCCGCTGGAGCTGGGTGCGACCGAGGATTACCGGCTGGCGCCGGTCATCATCAATGCCAAGGTCAAGGCCAGCGCCGATGACGACCTCAATTCAGTGGTGGCCAAGGAACTGTGGGTCGGTGGCAAGGTGGCCACCAGCATCCTCAACACCCCGGCCTCGGTGTCTGTGGTGACCCGCAAGGAAATGGAGCAGCGCAGCGTCAGCACCACCGAGGAAGCGTTGCAGTACAGCCCGGGCGTGGTCAGCGACTTCTACGGCTCGGACGACCGCAACGACTACTTCCAGATCCGCGGCTTCCAGGCCACCACCTACCGCGACGGCCTTACCCTGAGCTCGATGCGCGGTGTGCGCGAAGACCCCTATGCCTATGAGCGCATCGAGATTCTGCGCGGCGCCAACTCCACCCTGTTCGGCCCGGCAGACCCGGGCGGCTCGGTGAACTTTGTGACCAAACAGCCGCGCTTCGAGAAGTTCGGCCAAGGCTACGTGACCTACGGCTCCTACGACCATGCCGAGACCGGCATTGACGTGGGCGATGCCCTGAACGACGAGCAGACCCTGGCCGGCCGCTTCACGGCCAAGCTGCAGAACAGCGACCGCGAGTACGACCACTCGCAAGACGACAACCGCTTCGTGATGGGCGGCCTGACCTGGGCGCCCAGCGACTTCACTTCGGCCACGGTGATTCTCGATTACCTCAAGACCAACAGCTCGCCCAACAGCGGTGGCTACCCGCTGGACAAGGAATACGACCGCAGCGATTTCTACGGCGAGCCCGGCTACAACTTCCATGATGTGGAGCGCACCAGCCTCAGCGCCAGCATCACCCACGACTTCGACAACGGTTTCACCCTGCGCAGCAACCTGCGCTACAGCGAGCTGAGCGATGACTTCGGCTACGTCTACCTGAGCGACAGCGCCGAGCGCGTGGGCACCGTGATCCCCCGCTACGTGTTCGGCACCGACAGCGACGCGGACCAGCTCAATGGCAACCTGATGCTGCAGTACGATGCCCAGTTCGAGCACATCGACAGCAGCACCCTGGTGGGCGTGGAATACCTGGACTCGACCAACAAACAGCGCTCGGTGTACAGCCTGGCGCCGTCGATAGACATCGCCAACCCCGTGTTCACCGGCGTACCCGGCGGCATCACGCCGTATAGCCGCGAGAAAAACGACGCCACCACCAAGGCCGTGTTCCTGCAGCAGAACCTGTCCTTCTACGACCGCGTCATTGCCACGGTGGGTCTGCGCAATGACTCGATGGACCTGACCAGCACCGAGTATGTGGGGGGTGTGAACAGGCAGAGCGATACCTTCTCGGAAACCTCTTACCGCGGCGCGCTGACCTACATCGTCAACGATGAAGTGTCGACCTACGTCAGCATGGTGGAATCGGTTTCGCCGCCGCAGGTAGGGGTTACCCCGCAGACCGGCAGGCAGTACGAAGTGGGCGTGAAGTACTCGCCGCTGGGCATGGATGCGATGTTCTCGGCCGCCGTGTACGACCTGACCCAGGAAAACGTCACCATCGCCGTGGTGCTGCCCAGCGGCATCATCGAGCAGCAAACCGTGGGCGAGTCCCGCGCGCGCGGCCTGGACCTGGAAGCCAAGGCCCAGGTCACGCAGAACCTCAGCCTGATCGGGGCCTATTCGTACATGGACACCGAAGTGCTGCGCGGCTCGCTGTATGACGGCAGCTCGCTCAAAGGCAAAGAGTTCACCGTTGCGCCCAAGCATACGGCTTCGCTGTGGAGCTACTACGACATACCCAACACCGACGTGAGCGTGGGCTTGGGGGCGCGGTACGTGGGCGGTTACTTCATGGACGCGGCCAACACCAAGAAAAGCGACGGCACTACCCTGTTCGACGCTGCGCTGAACTACAAGATCGCCAAGGGCACCGACCTGGCGCTGAATGTCAGCAACCTGTTCGACGAGCAGCATGTGGTGGGCTCGGGTACGGCCGATTACTACAACCCAGGGCGGGAAGTGACCGCCAAGTTGAGTTACAGCTGGTAACCCAGCCCAAGCTCATGATCGTCACCCAGCCCCAGAGCTGGGTGACGCCCCTCCCAATCCAACCCCCGCATCGCCCAATCAAATAAAATTGTACAAAGAACTTTTTCTGTACAAGATAATCATAGGCCTGATATCAAAACGTCACTACGCCAGAACCCGTCCGCATCCTTGTGCACGGGACCCAGCGTAGCGTCCAGCCAGGCCTTGAAGGGTTGCCCCCACGATGCTCAACAATCTCAGTATCTCGAAAAAACTGTACACCGGTTTCGGTCTTGTACTGCTCATCATCGCCGTATTGGTACTGACTGCCTTGCGAGGCTTCGACCAGGTCAGCAGCAGCGTGAAGCGCAACATCCACAGCTACGACGTGCTCAACAGCTCCAGCAGCATGCTCAACAGCCTTGTCGACATAGAAACCGCCATGCGCGGTTTTGCCCTTACCGGCCAGGACAGCTTCCTTGAGCCCATGAACACAGGCGAAGAAGCGTTCACCGACGCTTTCAATCGCCTGAAGCAGGCCACCGCCGACAACCCCCAGCAGCAAGCCCGGCTGGCCCATCTGCAACAGCTCTACCAACAGTGGCTGCAACAAGACATGCAAACCAGCGTGAACCTGCGCCGCGAGGTCAATGCTGACCGCGCGCCGCTGACAACGCTGGTCAGCCAGATAAGCTCGGGCCAGGCCAAAGCCAAAATGGACGCCATGCGCGCCGTGATCAACGAATTCCAGGCGGCCGAGAAATCCCTGCAGGACGAGCGCAGTCTGCTGATGGACCAGGCGAAATCCACCGCCTTCACCATCCTGATCGCCGGCGGACTGGTCGCTGCAATCCTGGCTGTGCTGATCGCCACATTCCTCGCAAGAACCCTCACCCATCGCCTGGGTGAAGCGGTAACGCTGGCGCGCAACATCGCTGATGGGCGCCTCGACAACACCATAGCCATTGAAGGAACGGATGAAGTCAGCACCCTCCAACAAGCATTCGTGGCCATGCAAGACCGCCTGCGCACCATGATTGGCGAGATCAGGGCCAGTGCCGAACAACTGGTGGGGGCTGCCGATAATATTTCGGCGGCATCGGTACAGCTCTCCGCGTCAGCCCAGGAACAGTCGAGCTCGGCCTCCTCGATGGCGGCCACGGTCGAGGAGCTGACCGTGAGTATCAACCATGTCTCTGACAATGCGGTGGAAGCGCATGCCCAGTCCAGCGAGTCGGGTCGCCAGTCCAGCGAAGGCGGCAGCGTGATTCAGGAAACGCTGTCGCGCATGAACCAGATCGCCCAGACCGTAGAAGCTTCTGCCGGCCAGATCAGCGAACTGGACAGCCATGCCGAGCAGATCAGCAGCATTGTCAGCGTGATCAGCGGCATTGCCGAGCAAACCAACCTGCTGGCCCTGAACGCCGCCATCGAAGCCGCCCGCGCCGGCGAACAGGGCAGGGGCTTTGCGGTGGTGGCCGACGAAGTACGCTTGCTGGCACAACGCACGGGCAACTCGACCCAGGAAATTACCGAGATGGTCAAACGCATCCAGTCCGGCACCCGCGAGGCCGTGGGGCAGATGGAGGTGGGTGTGCAGCAGGTCAAAGGCGGTGTGACCCTGGCGCAACAAGCGGGGGAGGCGATCGTCAGCATTCGGCAGTCTTCGGGGGACGTGGTGCGCATGGTGGATCAGATTTCCCTGGCACTGCGCGAACAGACCGCGGCTAGCCAGGATGTGGCGCGCAACGTTGAACGGATTGCGCAGATGTCGCAGCAGAATAGCCAGGCGGTGGAGCAGACGGCCGAGACCGCGGGGGCGTTGCAGCGGTTGGCCCAGGGGTTGTATGGGCAGGTGGGGGTGTTTCGGATTTGAGGGGGGTGATGCCCCTGCGCGTGCAACGTCCACATTCGCCGTGCGCACAGGGGCCCTAGGCGGGCGATAGCGTCAGTGATTGATAGCTGCGAGCCGACTGACTTCTATCGCCTTTGGCCCTGGGGTTCAGTGCATCATTCCCAACTCCGCATCATCCAGCAGCGCTTTCCCCAGAGCGCAAAGATAGTGCGCTGCCCAGATCAGCTTCGGCTTGTCTTCCATCAGGCCATCAATGGTCAAATCCCGCGCATAGCCCATCAGCTCGGACGCCTGTTCACGGGCGTTCTGGCAGGGGATGCCGGGTTCGATGCGGAACAGCGGGTGGGTCTGGTTTTCACCTTGGAAGAAGATGGTTTTGCCGACAGTGCATTGGGTGTTTTCGGTGGTCATCGAGCAATACCCCTGGTCAATGCATGGTTTGCGGGTCGGCTGGCCTTTGTATTTGCGCCAGTGCCGATTCGAGCAAACGGCGAAGTGTTTCCAGCTCGTGCATCGACGCCATGATCAACACGGAGGCGGGTGATCTGGGTTGCATCAGCATTGCTTGCTGGGCAACGGCTTCGGCGCAGAGCGCGTAGTCGGTTGCAAGCATGAGGGTGTCTTCCAGGGAGTGGGGGAGGTGGGGTGGGTCGGGGACGATTTTTAGCATTGGACTGTGTTCTCGATAGGGGCTACCGCCAACCCGCTGTCAAACGGAATGGTGGCAGCTGTGCATGGGTTGACAGACCGGCGAACACAGAAACCGGCGCACGCGAGCGTGCCCCATGCACAACCGCCATTAACGGTTATGCGCGCTGTGTATCGTTGCGGCCTGTCAAAGCCGGTCGTTGATGGGTAACGACCTACCGAGCCTAGAACTCTGAACTAGCGATCGCAACGGAAAACAGGCGCAGGGAGTATGTTTGGGAAACGTCCTACGCGGAAGGGGTAAGATCTGATTTTCTGGCACCGGGCCAGCCACAGGCATAAAAAAGACGCCTGGGGGTAATGTCTGTTAGTTACGCGATTGGGACCGCTTTGCGGCCCATCGCCGGCAAGCTGGGCTCCCACAGGGAAGTGGAGACCTCAAGCTTTGCGCGGTACTTGTGTGTGGCTTGGTACTTCGATCATATCCAGCAGATGGTCGACCTATTCTAAGGTCGTACCGAGTGCAGCTACAGCGAGCACCTGCAAGCGTTCAAGGCTGTTGGAGCGCCACCCTGATGGCCCTGCCTGTCTGAATGAGGAGGGTACGGCCTACCTGGATCATCATCGCAGCATGAACGTCGTGGTCGCCCGGATCCGCTAGTTGACTCGTGAGCGGTGGTATCTCCGCAGGAAGCATGACCTCCGCCACCAGGCTAAGGAGCAGGAGATCCAAGCCTGCGACTATGCCGATGCCTTATGTGAGCTCTACTCGCGCATCACCATCATCAGGGTCGACTTCCACTACCGCTCTGAGGCGCATGGCAGGCTGCGAGTCGAGCACGTGTTTGATGACCTGGATAAACTAATTGCCAAACAAAAGCGCAATCCGATTTCTGACCACCTCATCGGCCACATCTATTCGGTGGAGCAGGGAGACAAGAATGATGGCGGGGCTACCACATCCATTCTGCCTATTTCTTCAATGGCAACGTGGTGCAGGGCGATGTCTACAAGGCCATCCAGCTCGGCGAGCTATGGGAAGACATCACGCATGGTCAGGGCTACATCTACAATTGCAACCACGACAAGGAGAAATACGGTGACGAGTGTGGTATCGGCCGCATCCTGAGGAGTGATCGAGCAATTCGGCGTCATGTGCACAAGGCGGTGAAATATTTCGTCAAAAATGCGCAACATCTGCGCTTGAGACCCGCGGGGGGCACGAGGCTTGAGGGCGGGGCAACTGAAGCGATCTCGCCGGGGTGACAGGTGACGCAGTTGTTGCTGAGTTTTTGCTACGCGCAGCCCGAAGCATCGAGTAGGGTAGGTTGGCGATAGTCACAGCTCACATTGATTGCATACTCGTCACGTGAGTGTGCGATCTACCTCCTTTGTTTACGGATGAGAAATGGGCAGGTCGCATTGGTCACGAAGTCTCGATATGGTTGAGGCTCGCCAGTGATCAGGAGGCTCCACCATGCTAATCGCTGATAACAGTAAGTGAGCCCTTGTCGATACTGGTCGTCCCACTGTTGTTGCTGGATTTGGCACGCCAGACATATGGCGGCTGCGTTGATTAAGGTGAAGCGGCGCAACGGTGATGTCCGGTGTGCATGGCGGTGGTGGCGACGCGGTAAGCTGAAGAAAATGTGACGGTAGGGGGCATTGTGCCGATTTACATTGGTTGGGATGTTGGTGGTTGGAACTGTGACAAAAATCCGGCCAGTCGAGATGCTCTGGTGGTTCTTGATAAGCAGTGCCGAATCTTGGGAGCGCCTTGGCGAGGCAATTTGCGCAGAGTGGTCAATCAGGCCAACGATAGTGTCGATTTCATCGCGCGGCTGCTGGCGTTGTGCGGGCTGGAAGATCATGAGTATTTCCAGGCCCCGGTGGTGCTGGCTATCGACACCCCACTGGGGTTCTCTGTTGCGCTGAGGGAGCTCTTCGCAGGAAAGCCATCCGGTCCCATCGGTAACTCCTCTAGTAACCCCTATCTGTTCCGGTATACCGAGCGTCTCCTGTTTGAAAGGGGGCTATCGCCGCTGTCGTCCATCAAGGACATGATCGGCAGCCAGGCCACCAAGGGCATGCATGTGGTGGCGCGCTTTGATCCGGTGATTGAACGCTGTGGTGTCTGGACAGACACGCTGCGATTAAGGGTCATCGAACCTATCCGGCTGCTTGCAAACATTCGCCAGCCATGGCCGCCCTCCGTGCTGCCAGTGCTACGGACACTGGCCTAGGGCATGCCGACCAGGACGATGCCTTGACCTGTGCGCTGCTTGCGTGGTTCTTCCATTGCCAGCCGGAACAATTGGTACAGCCGGATCCTAGCGTGGATCTGGGGGAGGGCTGGATCTTCGTGCTAGCTGATGGCTTGGTACCTGCGGGCTGAGCTTCTCAGTCCCAGAAGTTGTTGCTGATTCTCTGTACAGCTGTGTTTTCCGCCCGTCGATCAAAGCAGCCACCAGCCCTCTTCCGAGCATAGCTTTGTGACCTTTCTCGCTGTTGAGCTGTTGGATGCTCTACCGGAAATTCGGATATGTTTCCCTGCTTGGCGGGATAAACCAGTTCATGGAGCTGCTGTTCGAGTTGGTTGTGGCCTATGCCAAATATGCGGCGAGATTGCAATCGAGCATGAATATCAGACGGGTGTGCATAGGGCGCCTCGATGTAGCGAGAACATCCGTGTCCAAAACTGCCTCCCGGTGAATTGACTGAATCGGCAAAAAAACGCAAAGCATCGCTTTACCCATGCTTTGCCAGTGGATAAGGTGATCGTCATCGCGAAATGCTGGGTTGAAATGTTCCAGGGATGGCTCTCTATAGGCGCAGGTTTCTGCCAGGCCCCTAGCGTCAGTTTCCCTCTGATTCCTTCCGGTCTATTTGTCGCCATATTTTGCTTTTGGCTGGCCCGTGTTGCGGCGGGCGGTAGGGGAGTGTCGTGGATGAATGAGTTGGTTGAGGCCATACTGGCCGCCGTTCCTGCCGATGGTTCCACTATCGGTAACCAGTCGCTATTAGAGCGGCTCAGAGTTCAGTTCCCTCAGTTAACTGATGAGCTCTATTGGGAAGCACGCGGCGCTCTGATAAATCAGGGGGTGCTGCAGACCGGTAAAGGTCGTGGTGGTTCCGTGCGGCGCACTGACGTTAAGGTTCCGCCGGCAAGTGATTGGGTTCACTTTCTGCGTAGCTATGGACCATCATCGTCCAACTTGGCGATGTTCGACGAGTATGTTTCGAGGGCGTTGGCGCAGGCAGGAGTCCAGCCGATTAGCCTGTCAGCTCCTTTGTTAGAAGACATGGTGCGGCACATTGAATCCAAGGTACCAGGGTCTATTTTGATCGCTGGAACAGCTGGTGATGGTAAGACCTACCACTGCCGTGCCCTGTGGGAGCGCATTGGTGGAAACCCTAAGGATTGGGCCGCCAAGGGCAACGTGAAAGAGTTGCAACTGGCGGATGGACGCTCGGCTGTCTTCATCAAGGACCTTTCCGAGCTCAATGGTGAGGAGAGCGATCTGCCGTTGCAGCGTCTGGAAAGATCGGTGCTAGAAGGCGATGACTCCGCGGTCGTGATCCTTGCTGCAAACCATGGTCAAATCCTTGATCGTCTCCGTGATTTAGGCAGGCGCCAGGAGCGTGATCACCCACTTCGAAAGCCTCTGCAAGAGCGCTTCTTACAGGCTGGCCCAGCTCCTGAGCGCTTAGCGGTGTTCGATCTCAGTCGCTCGACTAGCCGTAAAACGTTAGACGAGGCGGCTATGGCTGTGGCAGGGCATCCCGAGTGGGACAACTGCAAGCACTGCGCACTTCAGAGCGACGGTAAAAATTGTCCCATTGATGAGAATCGCCGCAGACTTTTGGGTGAGTTAGATGGTGGTCAGCTCTCTCGCCGCTTGGGCGATTTGGTTGAAATTGCCAGGCACAATGGGCTGCACCTCCCTATACGCGACTTACTTGCGCTTTGTTCGAACATGATTCTCGGTTGCTCCGATGCCAAGCAGGCAAAGGACAACCTCATGACCTGCGCTGATGTCGCGAAGATCCAGGAAGGAGGCGACCTTGGCAAAGCTAGTGTCTATGCCAACGTCTTCGGAGCCAATCTCCTTAAGCGAAGGACCTCTGACCGTCCTATCTTCAAGGCGATGTCCAGCTTTGGTGTGGGCGATGAGTCCACCAATGCTGCTGATGGATTGCTTGTTTATGGCAAGGATGATTCGCGACTGCAAGCCGACTTCAGCCGCTTGGTCGCGAGCGATCCGATCTACGGGGCTACGACTGCTTTTCGCGCAGCTCAAGACGCCTATTTGGAAGGGTATGAGGGGGCTCGCTTGGAAGAAGGGGCCACCGAGTTTCTAGCGATGCTCGAAGACCAGCGACGCAGGCTTTTCTTCACACTTCCTGATGGGGAAAGGGGCTATCCGCATTGGTCGATGACAGCCTTCTGCTTTGCTGGGGACTACTTGGAAATCATCGAGGCGCTCAAAGCGCAGAAGCCTGTGAGCGAGGCGGTTCGTGGACGCATCGCTAAGGGCCTCAACCGAGTATTAACAGGCCTTCTTCTCGAAAACGAAGATCGCATCTTCATCGCCAGTTCGGGCGGTTTCACTCAAAGCCGGGTGAGTGTGCTTTGTGACTACGAGACGCTTTCCCGGAGGCAGAGCGGTGTTGGTATGGCGATCAGGCTTGCCGAGGAGACAGGCCGTCCTCGACTCGACATTTCGCTTGCTGTGGGAGCGGGCAATTCGGTCGCTTTCGACTTAACCCCTATCCGCCATGAGTTTCTCTCGCGTGTGGCTGAGGGTGCTTTGCCCGCTAGCTTCTCCAACGAGTGTCTCGAAGATCTGTTGGCTTTCAAGGCAAAGCTCTTGCGTAAGGTTGAGATCGTCAAGAAGGCCAGCATGACTGGAGATGATGACGAAATCGGTGGCGAGAACTCCGTGCTGACACTCAACTTCATTGATATTGAGCCCGGTGGTCGCGGTTTTTCGCGCCCTGTGACTGTGAGGGTCTCTGAATGAGTGCAATTATCAAGAGGCCTGAGATTAAAAGCGTCGATTTTTGCGTCGACGAGAACATTTGGGGACATCGTCTTTACGATGAGCAGCTTCCTCACCTGACTGTTCTGGAGTTTTTGGGCGTACTTGGCTCGAACTTGGATCAGCCGCTTAGGCCTCACCAAGAGCGCGGCGGCTCGGTCATGTTCAAGCCACAGCGGCAAGTCCGCTTACGTGGGTTGCTGTTCAACAATCCCTACGTCGAATCGATCGCGGAGAGCACCGCGTCTGATGAGGAGAAATGGAAGCAGTGGTTTGAGCGCTTTAGGCAAGGAGCAACTGGTAATGGTGATGAAGATATGGCCTATCTGCGTCGCTCGTTCACCAGTTTTGACGACTTCGCAAAGGCTATTGAGCTGCTGCGCTCGTCATCATTCGAGTCTCGCAGTAACAAGCGTTGGAGTTCCAAGTTCGTCTTTCCTTTCGGCCCCGATGCTCTTTATGAGGACTTAGCGATCAATGCGAAAGGGAGCATGAGCAACGATCGTCGTTTCTTTGCTCGTACGGGTGAGCTGCTTTATCTGTAAGCGTCCGGCGAACTCA
>NZ_DKJF01000065.1:0-2516 GCF_002454615.1 Pseudomonas sp. UBA6699 | reverse complement strand
CCTGTACAACCTGTACGGCCCGACCGAGGCGGCTATCGACGTGACCCACTGGACCTGCCTTGAGGAATGGCGGGACAGCGTGCCGATCGGCGAGCCGATCGCCAACCTGGCCTGCTACATCCTTGATGCTGAGCTGCAACCGGTGCCGGTGGGCGTGCTGGGCGAGCTGTACCTGGCCGGCGCAGGCCTGGCGCGCGGTTACCACCGCCGCCCAGGGCTGACTGCCGAGCGTTTCGCCGTAAGCCCATACGGCAGTGGCGAGCGCATGTACCGCACCGGGGACCTGGCGCGCTACCGCGCGGACGGGGTGATCGAGTACGCCGGGCGTATCGACCACCAGGTCAAGCTGCGTGGCCTGCGCATCGAGCTGGGTGAGATCGAGGCGCGTCTGCTGGAGCACGACCTGGTGCGTGAAGCCGTGGTGACGGTGCCGGACGGCAAGCAGTTGGTCGGTTATGTGGTGCTGGCCAGCGAGGCCGCCGATTGGCAGGCACAACTGGCCGAGCACCTGCGCCGTGGCCTGCCGGAATACATGGTGCCGAACCAGTGGCTGGTACTGGACGGCCTGCCGCTGTCGCCCAACGGCAAGCTGGACCGCAAGGCTTTGCCTGCCGTGGATGCCGCGCAGTCGCAGCGTGCCTACGTGGCGCCGCAGAGTGAACTGGAACAACAGGTCGCGGCGATCTGGGCGCAGGTGCTCGGGCTTGAGCGGGTCGGCCTGACGGACAACTTCTTCGAACTGGGCGGGCATTCGCTGTTGGCTACCCAGGTGTTCTCGCGCCTGCGCGCGCTAGGCATAGACGCACCGCTCAAGGTGCTGTTCGAGCATGCCAGCCTGCAGAGCTTCGTCGCCAGCCTGCCAGCACCGTCGTTGGCGGCGCGGGCCCCGGCCATCCGGTCGACGCCGCGCGATGCGGCGCTGCCGGTGTCCTATGCCCAGCAACGCCAATGGTTCCTCTGGCAGCTGGAGCCACACAGCAGCGCCTATCACATTCCCATGGTCCTGCGCCTGAACGGCAGCCTCGATCGCGCGGCGCTGCAACACAGCTTCGATGCGCTGGTCGAGCGTCATGAGACCCTGCGTACCCGCTTCGTCGAAAGCGACCAGGGCATCGTCCAGGTGATCGAGCGCTCGGCTGCGCGGGTCATCGCCCATGAACGACTGGCGGACGAGGCCACCCTTGGGGCGCGTGTCGCCGAGGAAATCCGCCTGCCGTTCGACCTGGCGCGCGGCCCGCTGCTGCGAGCCCGTCTGCTGGAGTTGGCGGCCGACGACCAGGTGCTGGTGCTGACTCAGCACCATATCGTCTCGGATGCCGCATCCATGCAGCTGATGGTTGGCGAACTGATCGATGGCTATACCCGCTACCGCGAAGGCGATGCCGCCCCACTGCCTGCCCTGGCGCTGCAATATGCCGACTACGCCCGTTGGCAGCGTGAGTGGATGGAGGCTGGCGAGCGTGAGCGGCAACTGGCCTACTGGGTCGGGCAACTGGGCAGCGAGCAAGATGTGCTGGCCTTGCCGCTGGACCGCCCGCGTCCTGCCGAGCAGAGCTATCGCGGGGCCCAGCTCGACCTGGCCGTGCCGTCGGCGTTGAAGGACGGCCTCGAGGCATTGGCCCGCCGCCAGGGCGCGACCCTGTTCATGGTGCTGCTGGCGTCGTTCCAGGCCTTGCTGCATCGCTACAGTGGGCAGCGCGACATCCGCGTCGGCGTGCCGGTGGCCAACCGCAACCGGGTCGAGACCGAAGGGCTGATCGGCTTCTTCGTCAACACCTTGGTACTGCGGGCCGATATCGATCCACGCCAGCCGTTCGGCGTGCTGCTGCAACAGGTGCGGCAGGCTGCGCTGGGCGCCCAGGCGCACCAGGACCTGCCATTCGAGCAACTGGTGGATGCGTTGGCGCCCACCCGCAGCCTCAGCCACAGCCCGTTGTTCCAGGTGATGTTCAACCACCAGGCCGCCGCGCTTGCGCCGGTACGCGCCGTGCCAGGCTTGGCGGTCCAGGCCATGGCCTGGGACAACGACACCACCCAGTTCGACCTGAGCCTGGACACCTGCGAGACCGCTGAAGGGCTGAGCGCTTCGCTGATCTACGCCACTGACCTGTTCGACCACGCCACCATCGTGCGCCTGGGTGAGCATTGGCTGAACCTGCTGCAAGCCATTGTCGAGCAACCGCACCAACCGGTGGCCGAACTGCCATTGCTGGCGGCCGCCGAGCGCGAGCGCACCTTGGTCACGTGGAACGCCACCGCTGAACAGTACCCGCTGCAGCAGAGCATCCAGCAACTGATCGAAGCCCAGGTGCAGCGCACCCCGGATGCCCCGGCGCTGGCCTTCGGCGAGGTGCGCCTGAGCTACGCCCAGCTCAACGCCCGCGCCAACCGCCTGGCCCATCGCCTGATCGCCCTGGGTGTCGGCGCGGATGGGCTGGTGGCCATCGCGGTGGAGCGCTCGGTGGCGATGGTGGTCGGTTTACAGGCCATCCTCAAGGCCGGTGGCGCCTACGTGC